>DASUPA010000093.1:0-5772 GCA_036276335.1 Candidatus Methylomirabilota bacterium
CGCCCGGACGTGGAGGCGGTGCGCCGGGGCCTCGACAATCTCGCCAAGCACGTCGAGAACGTCCGCCTGTTCGGCGTGGCGCCGGTCGTGGCGCTCAACCACTTCGCGACCGACACGAGCGCGGAGGTGGCGGCGGTGACCGACGCGTGCCGCGCCTGGGGCGTGCCGGCCGAAGTGTCGCGCGGCTGGGAGCAGGGCGGCGCCGGCACCACCGCGCTGGCCCGCGTCGTCCTCGACGTGATGAAGGGAGCCGACCTGCGCGCGTTCCAGCCGCTCTACCCGGACGACATGCCGCTCGCCGAGAAGATCGAGACGATCGCGGTCAAGGTCTACGGCGCCGACGGCGCGCGGCTCATGCCGGCGGCGGCCCAGAAGCTCGCGCGCTGGCAGGCGCTCGGCCACGGCCGGCTGCCGGTGTGCATGGCGAAGACGCAGAACTCGCTCTCCGACGACGCCCGGAAGCCGGGCCGCCCGCGCGGGTTCACGGTCACCGTGCGCGACGCGAAGCTGGCGGCGGGCGCGGGCTTCGTCGTCGCCTACGCCGGCGACATCCTCACCATGCCCGGCCTGCCGAAGGTCCCCGGCGCCGAGTCGATGGACGTCGACGCCGACGGCAACGTCGTCGGCCTGTTCTGACTCCATGGGGGGCTCCGGGCGCCCCCCATCCCCCCTATGGCGGCGCGGGACGCCCCGGCGGAGCCGTGGCGCCCCACGAGTACTAGGCTGCGGCCGGAAGGTCGAACAGCAGCGCCTCCGCGTGCTCGAGCGCCTCGATGGTGAGCGCGTGCTCGTCCTCGATGGCGGCGCCGTCGCCCTGCGCGAGCCGCTCGCCGTTCAGGAGGAGTGCCCCGCGCGCCACCTGCAGCCATCCGAGGCGCCCGGCGGCCAGCGCGTGCTCGACCGCCTCGCCGCGCGCGAGCGTCGTCGCGTAGACGGCGGCGTCCTGGTGGATGGTGACTGCGCCGTCGCGGCCGTCCGGGGCGGCGATGAGCCGCAGCCGGCCGCGCCGCTCGGAGACGGGAAAGGTCTTCTGCTCGTACTCCGGGGCGATCCCGGCGCGCGCCGGCTGGATCCAGATCTGCAGCAGGTGCACCAGCTCCGTCCTCGAGGCGTTGTACTCGCTGTGGCGGACCCCGGTGCCCGCGCTCATGCGCTGCACCTCGCCCGGCGTGATCACCGAGCCGGTGCCGAGGCTGTCGCGGTGCTCGAGCGCACCCTCGAGCACGTAGGTGATGATCTCCATGTCGCGGTGGGCGTGCGTGGGGAAGCCGGTGCCGGCGGCGACGCGATCCTCGTTGATCACGCGCAGCGGTCCCCAGCCCATGTGGCGCGGGTCCCAGTAGTCCGCGAACGAGAACGTGTGGTACGTGTCCAGCCAGCCGTGGTCGGCGTGCCCGCGCTCCTTGGCCCTGCGGATCGTGATCATGCCGTCATGTCCTCCCCCGGGTAGGACGCGCCGGCGCCGGCGGGCGATTCCTCACCGCCGCCGCACCGCGGCGTGGCTCCCCTCGTGATCGAGCTCGATGCGGATCGCCCGCGCGCGGACTTCCCGCTGGCGCTCCGCCTGCGCGCGCATCCCGGCCACGCGCTCGCGGTCCGCCCGGACGCGCTCGGCGGCGACGCCGGCCAGAAAGCTCGCGCCCATCATGTAGACGGCGCCCACGGCGCCGAGCGTCACGCGCTTCCACCCGTGGGGCATGCTCGGCGTCGTCGCAACCGGCATGCCACCGCGTCACAGCCCGGCCATGAGGCCGCCGTCGACGGGCAGCGCCACGCCCGTCACCCAGCGCGCCTCGTCGCTCGCGAGGTACACGACCGCCCACGCCACGTCGTCCGGACGCCCGAGCCCGAGCGGATGCCGCGCGAGCAGCGCCTCGAAGCGCCCGTCGCGTCGCAGGGAGGCCAGGTACTCGCGATTGAAGTCGGTCTCCACGTACGCCGGACACACCGCGTTCACCCGGATGCCGCGCGCGGCGTAGTCCAGCGCCATCGTCTTGGTCAGGTTGATCACGCCCGCCTTCGCGACGCCGTAGGAAGTGAGGGAGGGGCTGCCCTTCGCGCCGGCGACGGAGGCGATGTTGACGATCGTCCCGCGCGCGCGCTCCAGCGCCGGCAGGGCCGCCCGCGAGCAGCGGAAGACGGTCGTGAGGTTGGCGTCGAGCGTCTGCTGCCATTCCTCGTCGCTCGTGTCGGCGGCGCTCGTGCGCGCCACCATGGCGCCGGCATTGTTCACGAGCACGTCGAGGCGGCCCCACCGGGCGACGACCTCCGCGAGCACGCGCTCGACCTCCGGCGTCCGCGCGACGTCGCCGGCGATCGCCTCGGCGCGGCCGCCCGCGGCGCGGATGACGTCGGCCACCGCGCGCAGCGGCGCCTCGCGGCGCCCGACCACCGCGACGCTCGCGCCCTCCACGCCGAAGCGGAGCGCGATGGCCCGGCCGATGCCGGTGCCGCCGCCGGTGACGATGGCGACCTTGTTCGCGAGGCGCACGGACGTAGGGTAGCCCACGCCCGTCAACGAAGCGACGCGGGCGGGGCCTCGGCGACGGCGGGCACGTCGGGCGGCGGGTGCTCCTGCTTCCACAGCAGCGGCAGCGCGAGGAGCGGGAGGAGACCGACGATGCCGACGGTGATCATCAGCCGGCCGAGGTTCGAGTAGTCCTGCTGGGTGACCGCGAAGGCGGTGTTCAGGTACTGCGTGAAGAGCTGGCTGGCGGAGAGCGCCAGGTTCATGAGCGACGCCATGATGGCGAACATCGTCGCCTCGCCGCCGCGCGGCGCCGTCTTGGCGATCAGCACCAGCATGGGCACCATCGTGAGCTGCGCGAGCGGCGCCGAGATCGTGGTGTCGATGAACGCGAGGGTGCGGGCCGACACCCCGAGCCACTCGTGCAGTCCGTAGAAGAGCCCGATGCTCGGCAGGTAGAGGACGCTCGCGGCGATCATCACCCAGAGGAGCGTGAAGCTGACCGGCCGGCGGACGATCGTCTTGCGGAACACGAGCAGTCCCGCGAGGCTCAGGATGCTGCTCGCCTGCGCCAGCACGCCGAGGAACCGCTGGTCGAAGCCGAGCCGGTCCACCGCCCAGTAGCCGTAGCCCTGGCCGACGGCCGGCGTCGCGCGGAAGAGGAAGATGACGACCGCGGCCACCGCCACCGCGCGGTTGATGCCGATGCGCGCGAGCAGGAAGGAGATGAGCGCGGCCGAGACGGCCAGCACGATCTCCTCGGCGTACGGAACGTCCGCGAGCTGCAGCGCCACGCCGAACGCCGCGTAGCCGAGCCCGACCGCCAGGATGAGCTGGGCCTTGCCGCCGCCGAAGGGCCCGTCGTCGCCGGCGACCCGCGCCGGAGCGGCGCGCCGCTCTCGCGGGATGAGCACCACGCTGGCGGCGACGAGGAGCGGCAGGACCATCGCGCACGCGAACGTCGCGCGCGGTCCGATGGTGCCGGCCAGGAAGCCGGACAGGTAGCCGACCCCGATGCTTCCCGCCAGGAGGACCATCCGGCCGAGCGTCTGGATCTGGCCCATTTCCTCGTCGCTCTGCGCCACCTCGACGCTGAGGGCGTCGGCGACGACGTCCTGGATCATGAAGCCGACGGTGACGAGGATCGAGGCGGCGAGGTAGGCGGTCTTGGTCTGGACGGCGCCGGCCAGCCAGGCGTAGCCGGCCAGGGAGCAGAAGGCGCCGAGGAGCAGGTAGGACCCGCGCCGGCTCCCGAGGATGGGGTAGACGTCGGAGGCGACGCCCGCCACCATCTTCATGCTCCACGGCAGCCCCAGCCAGAAGGCGATCCCGGCCGCCTCCGCGGGCGTCAGCTTGAGGGTGTCCTTCTCGAAGAACAGCAGCGCGACCGCGATGACGCTGCTGGCGCCGTAGCAGAAATAGGTCAGGAGAACGGGGAGATAGGCGGGGCGAACCCCGCCCAGCAGGTCCCGCAGGCGCACCATCAGGGAGGCGTGGACGTTCGAGGGCACGTGAGCTATCGTACCTCCAGCGGCTGCCGGGACCCTGACACTGGCGTAGAACCTGGCAGCCACCCCCGCAGTTTTGTGGATGCGGGCCGTAGGGGCCCGACGTGATTCCACGGGGTTATGCCGAGATGGCGTTTGGCAAGGCCTTTGCTGATCTGTCGAGTGGGATGCAATTCGTACATCGCGCCATGGGGTTGTGGCGGCAGAAGTCGCGGCCCCGTTACGCGCTGGCCCTGGCCGGTGGCGGCGTCATCGGAGGGATGTACGAGGTCGGTGCCCTGGCCGCCCTCGAGGAGAAGCTGAACGGCGCCGGCCGCGGCTTCGACATCTATGTCGGGTGCAGCGCGGGCTCGGTGGTCGCCTCCCTCCTGGCCGGCGGCGTCCGGGCCTCCGAGATCTACCAGATCCTCGACAACGACCTCGACGACCCCATCAACTTCCGCCGCAACGCCGTGTTCGCGGGGGACGCCTTCCGGCGCGCCTGCGGGCGGTTCGGGCGGCTCATCTGGGCGGTGAGCAAGAGCGCCATCCGGGGCCGGAGCGGCTGCATCCCCGATCTCCTGGCCGCGGCGGAGCGCGACATGCCCCCGGGGTTCTTCTCGCTGGAGGCGCTGGAGCGCTACCTGCGCCAGGCCTACGCCTCGCGCGCGCTGGCCAACGCGTTCGCCGAGCGCGAGCGCACCCTGCTGATCCCCGCCATCGACCTCGACACCGCCGAGCGGGTCGTCTTCGGCGCGGGCGAGCTGCGCGACGTGCCCATCAGCCACGCGGTCGCGGCGTCGTCGGCGATCCCCGGCTTCTTCGATCCGTACGCCATCAACGGCCGCGACTACGTCGACGGCGGCGTGGGGTTCAGCGGCCACGCGGACCTGGCCGCGGAGGCCGGCGCCGACGTCGTGTTCGTGGTGAACCCGCTCGTCCCGAATCTCCACGACGGCAGCGTGTCCATGCGGGCGCGCGGCGTCTACACGATCATGGAGCAGGCGGGGCGCATCTACAGCCAGAACCTCCTGACCCTCGGCCTCTCCGTGCTGTCGGTGAAGTACCCGCGGACGTCGTTCTTCCTGCTCCAGCCGCCGCGCACCTCGAGCCTCCTCTTCGGCCCCTCGATGGGGTTCGAGGCGAGCCGCAAGGCGCTCCGCTTCGGCTACGAGTCCACGATGGCGTGGCTCGGCGAGCAGGGTGCGCCGCTCGTCCGCCGCCTCGCCGTCGCCGTCGCCTGAGCGGCGCCAGTCGCCAGCTCGGCCAGGTCCACCATCAGGGCCGCGTGGTCGCTGAGCGCGTCGCGCCGGCCGCGGCGCGAGGCGCCGCCCCACGCGTAGCTCGCGTCCTTCAGCTGCGCGAGGAGCGCCGCGTTGACGAACGCCTGGTCGAGGCGGAAGCCGTTGCGGCCGTTCGGCGAGTACCACGTGTAGACGCGCGCGGCCGCGCGCAGGTGGCGGAAGGCATCGCACCAGCCGCAGGCGGCCAGCGCGTCGATCCAGCCCTCCTCGCGCGTGTTGAAGGCCGGCACCTCCTCGTCGATCCCGCGGCGGCCGGAGTTGGTGTCGCCGACGAGGAGGGCGGGGCCGCGGCGCCAGCGCCGCGCGCAGGCGAGCACCGCGTCGAGGAACGGATACTTGCGGCCGCTCACCCGGTTGGGCACGTGCATGGCGCCGAGCACCAGGGGCGTGGGCGCTTCCACCACGCTCACGAGCCAGCGGGCCGGCTCGCGTGGCGCGGCCTCCAGCCCGACCCGGCGCAGCGGCCACCGCGCGGCGACCAGCAGCGCGTTGCGGCCCGGGACGCGCACGTCGG
>DASUPA010000094.1:0-3625 GCA_036276335.1 Candidatus Methylomirabilota bacterium
CCGCCTGCTCGAAGATGACGTGCTGGGCGCGCCACGCCGCGTCCGTCATCCCGTTGCGCTCCTTCAGATCCCCGCCGGCGCAGAACGCCCGCTCGCCGGCGCCGGTGAGGACGATGGCCCGCGCCTCGGCGTCGCGCGCCAGCGTCTCGAAGCAGGCGAGGAGATCCTCGCCCATGGCGGTGTTCATCGCGTTGTGCTGCTCCGGCCGGTTCAGCGTGACGGTGACGACGTGCCCGTCGTCGGATCGCGTCAGGAGGAGGTGACGAAACACGAGGCTATTGTAGCGACCGCGCGAAGCCCGGCCGGAGCCGTGGGTGGCCCGGCCCGGAGGGTCGTGGCTTCATTGGACGAGCCCCTGGGTCTGCATGTTGCGGACGTCGTCGAGCGTGTAGCCGAGCCAGGTCAGGACGTCGGCGGTGTCCTCGCCGAGGAGCGGCGGGACGCGCCGCACGCCGGGGCGCACGCCGTCCCACTGGATCGGCAGGCCGACCGATCGATAGTCCGGGAGTCTCGGATGGCGTGCCCCGACGAGCATGCCGCTCGCCTCGGTCTGCGGCTCCTGCAGCACGCGGTCCACGCCGAGGATCGGCGCCGCCGGCACACCCGCCGCGCGGAGCCGGTCGAGGAGGTCGGCCGTCTTGAGCTCGCGCGTGCGGGCGCCGAGCGCGTCCACCAGCGCCGTCCGGTGCCGCACCCGCGAGGGGTTGTCGCCGAAACGCGGATCGGCGGCCAGCTGGTCGGCGCCGAGCGCGTCGCAGAGGCGGCGGAACAGCGCGTCCGAGGCGGCGGCGATCATCGCGTAGCCGTCCGCGGTCGGGAACGCCTGGTAGGGCGCGATCATGGCCGTGCCCGAGCCCTGCGGCTGCGGGACCTCGCCTGAGGCCAGGTATCCCATGGCGTGGTACGAGACCCACATCAGCGCCGTCTCGAAGAGCGCCGTGGTGACCTCCACCGCGCGTCCAGTCCGATCACGCTCGCGCAGCGCGGCCACGATGCCGAGCGCGGCCCACATGCCGGTCCCCATGTCGACGATCGACGTGCCGACCCGCGCCGGCTCCTGTCCCGGATGGCCGTTCACCGACATGAGCCCCGCGTAGGCCTGCATCAGCGGATCGTAGCCAGGGAGATGTGCGAGCGGGCCGCGGGTGCCGAAGGCGGTGATGGCGCAGTAGACGATCCGGGCGTTGAGCGCGCTGGCGCCGGCGAAGTCGAGGCCGAGCTCGCCGGCGACGCCGGCGCGCAGGCTCTGGACGAACACGTCCGCGCGCGTCACCAGGCGCCTCAGCACGTCGAGGCCGCCCTCGCGCTTCAGGTCGAGCGCCAGGCTCTTCTTGTTGCGGTTGAAGGCCATGAACGTCGCGCTCTCGCGGCCCCAGAAGGGCGGCGCCCACGCGCGCGCGTCGTCGCCGCGGCCCGGCCGCTCGACCTTGATCACCTCGGCCCCCATGTCGCCGAGCACCTGCGTGCAGAGGGGCCCGGCCACGTTCTGGGTGAGGTCGACGACGACGAGGCCTTCGAGCGGGAGCGCCACGGAGGGGAGTGTAGCGTGTCGGCCTGGCGACTGCGAGCCGCCGCCGGTCAGGCCCGGTAGCGCGTCTCGAAGAGCAGGGCGCCGTCGGGGCTGGCGTACGGGCCGTGCGTCATGCCGGGGGGACGACAGGCGTACATGCCGGCGGTGAACCTTCGTCCGAGCCTCAGGTCCACCAGGGAGCCCTCGACGATCAACACTTCCTCCCAGAAGTCGTGCGCGATGGTCTCCGTCGTCTCGACACCCGGGGCGAATCGGAGCAATCGCGTGACGTCGCCGGTGGCCGGGTCGCGGCCGAGGATCTTCTCCTCGATGCCGGGGCCGCCGGCGCCGGCCGTCGGCGAGCCGGCGACCGGGACCCATGGCAGGGGGCCGGTGTCGGCGAACTCCCGCTCCGGCTTGGCCACGGCTATCGCGGGGCGGGCGCCGCCAGAAGCGCCTCGATCAGCGCGCGCGCGGCCTCGCCGTTCCACGCGCGCGCGCCGACGGCGCGGCCGACGAGGTTGCCGCCGCGGTCGATCAGGTACACGGTGGGCGGCCCGAAGACGCCGTAGACGCGCCCGGTGGTGTCGCCGCTCCGGTCGAGCAGCACCGGAGCCGAGTACCCCCGCTCCTTCACCGTGCGCCGGACCAGCTCCGGCGACTCGCGGAAGGCGACGAGGCGCACCTCGAAGCCGCGGGCCCTGTATCGGTCGTAGAGCGCGTTGACGGAAGGCAACTCCTCCCGGCACGTCGGTCACCACGTGGCCCAGAAGAACAGCATGACGACCTTGCCCCGCAGCCCGGACAGGGTCGCGTTCCGCCCCTCGAGGTCCGGCAGCGAGAACGCCGGCGCCGGCCGGGGCGGATCGTACTCCTGGATCTCGAGGGCGGCGAAATCGGGCGCGGCCAGGGCCGGCGCCGCGGCCGTCACGAGGACGACCGCGGCGGCGGCGGCGAGCCATCTCATTTGGCGCCCGAGTCCTTGAGCGCCTGGAGCACTTCCTCCGGCTTCAGCAGGTCGAGCGGGTTGGCCTGGACCTTCTTGTAGCGGACGACCCCCTGCCGGTCGATGACGTAGTAGGCCCGCCGGGCGTACCGGTAGATCGGGCTCTGCTCGTTCGTCTCCATCGCGTCGTAGGCGGGCAGCATCGTGCGGCGGAAGTCGGACAGCAGCAGGTGCTTGACCCCCTGCTGCTTCGTGTACGCATCGAGGGTGGCGGCGTGATCGGCGCTGACGCCCACGACCTGGGCGCCGGCGGCCTCGAACTGCGGCAGGGCCGCGTCGAAGCCGCGGATTTCTTGCGTTCAGGGGCCGGTGAAGGCCTGGATGAAGGTGTACAGCACGACCGGGCCCTTGGCGGTGAGCTCCGCCAGCTTCACCGGCTTGTTGCCCGGTGCCGGAAGCGTGAACTCGGGCGCCTTCTGTCCGACCTCGAGCGCCTGCGCGGCGCCCGGGGCCAGCAGCGCGGCCAGCACCGCCAGCGTGACGAGCGAGCGTGGTCCTGTCATGGGTGACCCCCGCATGGGAAGAGTGGAACGATGGTACACCGCACCAACAGGCGCGCCGGGTCCGCGGTTCCCGGCTATCTCGCTCCCGTCAGCTCCCTGCGCACGAGGGCGGCGCCCGCCGCCAGCCCCCGCAGCTTCTGGTTGCACATGTAGCGCGGCGACCAGCCGAAGCCGCAGTCCGGGTTCAGCGTGAGCTTCTCGGCCGGGCAGACCTGCAGGATGCGCCGGATGCGCCGGCCCACCGCCTCCGCCGTCTCTTCCTGGAACCCCTTGACGTCCACGACGCCCGCGCCGAGCTCGCGGCCGTCTCCGTACTTCTGCCAGAGGTCGACCTCGGAGAGCTCCCGGCTCGCGAACTCCAGGACGAACTGGTCGGCCCGGGCCTTCAGCGCCCCCGGGAAGTAGGGCTCGTAGGAGCGGGGGAAGCGGGAGCGGCCGAAGCGGTTCCCGAAGCAGATGTGGAAGGCCAGCTTCGCGCGGACGCCGTCGGTGGCCAGGTTGAAGAGCCGGGCCATCTCGTCGCCCGAGACGTTGCCGCGCGCCGGCTCGTCGAGCTGGATGAAGTCCGCGCCGGCGGCCACCAGCGCCTTCAGCTCGGCGTTGATC
>DASUPA010000095.1:0-4314 GCA_036276335.1 Candidatus Methylomirabilota bacterium
GATCGAGGCCCTCGAGCACGAGGACCAGCGCCGCTTCGTCCTCGCGGTGCAGTGGCACCCCGAGGATCTCGTCGAGCAGGACGCCGCCGCGCGCGCGCTCTTCGGCGCGGTCGTCGAGGCGGCGCGCACGCACGGGAGAACTTGAACGCCTCCATGGAGGATCTCCATGGCCCATGCACGAGGAAAAACGACAAGTGCGTAGTGGCGCGAAATTGGATCGCGAGCGGTCTGGCAGACCCGTTGCTCCCTCGCCGCGCGTGCTTCGACCCACGATCGCCGGCTGGCAGCTGCCGTATCTCCGCGTGGCCCTGATCTTGAGGCACCTCAGGACGACTTCCCGCCGCGACCGGCACGGACGCAGCGAGCTCACCAACGTCGTCCGCATCCACGCGGCTGTCCGCCGCGCCGGATGGTTCAACTGATGCGCCGGGCGGTCGCGCTCGCCCTGCTGCTGGCGATGCCCATCGCCGCCGGCGTCCCCGGGGTTGCCGCCGGGACGCCGCCCGTCGTCGAGGTGATCGGAGGCCCGCGCCCGGAGGTCCTGGACCGCCTCGTGGGCGTCCTCCAGGAGCTGGGACTGCGCTTCCCGTCCGCCACGCGCGTCTACATCTATGGCTCCCGCCCGGACTTCCGTCGTGGCATCGTCGAGGACGCGGGACTCAGCGACCACGGCGCCGACGAGCTCGCCCGCTTCGCCGTCGGGCTGGCGCGGCCGGGTCGCGTGCTGCTCAACGGCCGGCTGTCCAACTCGGGCAGCGAGTGGCTGCGGCTGGTCGCCCACGAGCTGACGCACGTCGCGCAGTTCGAGCTGGCCGGCGGCGAGGGACGCGCCGACCAGTGGCTGGCCGAGGGCGTGGCCGAGCACGTCGCCTTCCAGGTCCTCGAGCGCATGAGCGCGGGTGCCCTCGAGCGCCATCGCAAGGTCGCGCTGCGACGGGCCCGCGGACAGGCGGCGGTCGCGCAATCGCGGCTCGATCTCGCCACGCTGGGTTCCCCGCGGCAGTTCACGCTGCGCCACCAGCGCGAGGGCTCGACCGCGACCTATCACCTGACCTTCCTGCTGGCGGATTACTTGATTCAGCGCGAGGGGTTCGACAAGGTGCTGGAGTACTTCGGGCGGCTGCGATCACGGTCGTCGGCCACGGCGTTCGCCGCGACGTTCGGTCAGACGCTCCAGGACTTCGAGCGCGAGGTCCTTCCCTACCTCAAGCGCGCGATGGCCGAGCCCGACCTGCAGCAGCCCTAGTGACGTGGGGGGCCCCGACATGGCCCCCCACACCCCCCAACGCTCGTCGCTCCCGGGATAAACCCGGGCGCTCCTCGATCACGCGCGCGCCCGCGGGGGCCCCGACATGGCCCCCCACACCCCCCAACCCTCGTCGCGCCCGGGATGAACCCGGGCGCTCCTCGATCACGCGCGCGCCCGCGGGGGCCCCGAAGCGGTCAGCTCGCAAGCATCCAGCGGGAGGGGCGGTCGGGGCGCTTTTCCTCGCGGGCGCGGCCCTCGCGGGCGAGCTTCTTCAGGTGCGACTCCACGGACAGGGCGGCGACGGGGTGCAGCGCCGGCGCCACGTCGACGTAGATCCGCTTGACGATCTCGGGGATCGTCTCGATGCGGTCCGCGAGCGCTTCCAGGATCTGACGCTCGCGCAGCATCCGGTGCTCGAGGTACTCGCGGATCTTGCCCGGACCGTCCTCGATCACCGGCCCGTGCGCCGGATAGATCCGCCCGACGTCGAGGCCCAGCAGCCGCCGCAGCGACGCCAGGTAGTCCAGGAGGTCCCCGTCGTCGGCGGGGATCACGGTCGTGGACCCGCCGAGGATCACGTCGCCCGTGAAGAGCGCGCGCTCCTCCACGAGGTAGTAGCAGAGGTGGTCCGAGGCGTGGCCGGGCGTGTACACCGCCCGCAGCGTGACACCGTCGCCGTGCACGGTCTCGCCGTCGCGCAGATCGTCGATCGGCTCCGGCAGCCCGGCGTCCTTGTGGCGCATCTTGGCGACGCGGAGCCCGCGGAAGCGCGCGCGCAGCTGCTCGACCCCGCCCAGGTGGTCGCGGTGGCGATGCGTGAGCAGCACGCGCGAGGGCTGCGTGAAGCCGCGCTCCTGGAGGTAGCGGTCGAGCAGCGGCACGTAGTCGGGCACGCCGGCGCCCGTGTCGATGAGGATCGGGTCGCGGCGGCCGACGAGGTACGTGTTGGTTCCGGGCCCCGTCATCAGGCCGGGGTTGAGGCCCAGGACGCGGCCGACGAGGTCGCTGGGCGTGGCGGTGGTCGGAAACGGCGGCACAGTCATCAGGCGATCCCCAGGAAGCGCCGCTTGACGTCCTCGTCGGCGTCGAGCGCGCTCGATGCGCCATGGTACACGATCCGTCCCTTGCTCATCACGTAGACGCGCTCGGCGACGCGCAGCGCCAGCGGCACGTTCTGCTCCACGAGCAGGATCGACAGCCCGGCTTCCTTCAGGCGCAGCAGCACGCGCCCGATGTCGCGCACGACGATCGGGGCCAGGCCCTCGGACGGCTCGTCCAGCAGCATCAGCCGCGGCCTCGTCATCAGCGCGCGGCCGATGGCGAGCATCTGCTGCTCGCCGCCGCTGAGCGTCCCCGCGTTCTGCGCGCCTCGCTCCCGGAGGCGCGGGAACAGCTCGTGGACGTGCCCGAGCGTCGCCTCCGCCGACGGGTCGCGGCGGCGCTGGCCGATGCGCAGGTTCTCCGTCACGCTGAGCGGGGCGAAGATGCGCCGCCCCTGCGGCACCAGCGCCAGCCCGGACCGCGCGATCCGGTACGCCGGCAATCCGTGGATCTCCCGGCCCTCGTAGCGGATCGTGCCGTCGCGCGGCGGCGTGAAACCGACCACGGTGCGGATCAGCGTCGTCTTGCCGACGCCGTTGCGGCCCAGCAGCGCGACCGCCTCCCCCGGCCGGACCTCCAGCGACACCCCGTGCAGGATGTGGCTGTCCCCGTAGTAGGTGTGCACGCCCCGCACCTCCAGCATCAGGCGTCGTCTCCGGTGCCGAGGTAGACCTCGTACACGCGCGCGTCGGCGCGCACGGCGTCCGGCGGACCCTCGACCAGCACCTCGCCGTAGTGCAGCACGGTGATGCGATCGGCCAGGGAGAAGACGACGTCCATGTCGTGCTCGATGATCAGCAGGGCGACGTCGCGCGGCAGGGCGGCGAGGAGCCGTGTCATGCGCTGCGTCTCCTCGGGCGACATCCCGGCCGTCGGCTCGTCGAGCATGAGGAGCTGCGGTCGCGTGGCGACCGCCACGCCGACCTCCAGCTGCCGCTGCTCCCCGTACGACAGGCGCCCGACGTCGTCGCCCAGCCGATCGGCGAGGCCGACCGCCTCGGCGACCTCTCGCGCCCGGGCGAGAGGCTCGGGGAGCCGGGCCACCGAGCCGAACAGGCGGTAGCTGCCTCGGCCGTCGGCGGCCGCCGCCAGGCGCAGGTTCTCGAGGACGGTCAGACGCGGAAAGAGATTGGTGCGCTGGAACGACCGCGAGATGCCGTGGCGGGCGACCGCGTGGGGCGGCAAGCCCGTGATGCCGTGGCCGTCGAACGTGATGCGGCCGGCGCTCGGAGCGAGGTGGCCGGTGATCACGTTGAAGAGCGTCGTCTTCCCCGCGCCGTTCGGACCGATGATCGCCCGCCGTTCCCGCCGGCCGACACTCAGGGTGACGTTGTTCACTGCGGTCAGCGCGCCGAAGTACCGGGTGACGCCCTCCAGCCGGAGGAGCTCGGTCACGCGCGGAGTCCGATCCGGCCGCGAAGGGCGCCGACGATGCCGCCCGGCGCGAACAGGACGAACAGGATGAACGTCGCGCCGAGCAGCAGCATCCAGCGCTCGGTGTAGGAGGACACGAAGCTCTGGAGCAGGATGAAGGCCGCCGCCCCGAGAAGGGCCCCGCCGAGCGTTCCCGTGCCGCCGATGATCACCATGAGCAGCGCCTCGCCGGACGTTCGCCACAGGAACGCTTCCGGCGTGATGGAGCCGGCGAACTGCGTGTAGAGGGCGCCGGCCACGCCGGCGACGGTGCCGGCGATGACGAAGGCGAGCAGCTTGTAGCGGTGGACCGCGTACCCGAGGGACTGCATCCGCCCCTCGTTGTCGTGGATGCCGCGGAGCACGTGGCCGAACGGCGAGCGCACGATGGCGGCGAGGAGCAGGGTGGCGGCGGCGGCCACGCCGATCACGTAGACGTGGAAGGCCTTCGGCGTGCCGAGGTCGACGCCCAGGATCACCGGGCGCGGGACGCCGACGATGCCGTCTTCCGCGCCGAGCCAGGCCACCTGGAAGGTGACCGCGTAGAACAT
>DASUPA010000096.1:0-3374 GCA_036276335.1 Candidatus Methylomirabilota bacterium
TCATCGCGGCAGGCGGCGCCGGGGGCATGGTGCGCACGATGGACGAGTGGGCGAAGCATCCGCAGGGCATTGCCGTCGCCTCGCTCCCGCTGATGGAGATCGTGAGGATCGGCGACAGCCCGCCCGAGAAGCTCCCCGACGGCGACCGGCCGCTGTCGGGCATCCGGGTGCTCGATCTCACGCGGGTGCTCGCCGGCCCGACGTGCGCCCGCACGCTCGCCGAGCACGGCGCCAACGTGCTGAAGATCACCGCGCCGCACCTTCCGAACCTCGGCTACCAGGAGTACGACACCGGCCACGGCAAGCTCTCCGCGCACCTCGATCTGCGCGAGCCCGGAGAGGTCGAGACTCTGCGAGGGCTCGTCCGCGAGGCCGATGTGTTCTCGCAGAGCTATCGCCCTGGCACCCTCGCCGCTCGCGGGTTCTCGCCCGAGGCGCTGGCGCAGCTGCGGCCGGGCATCGTCGTGGTCTCGCTGAGCGCCTTCGGCCACGCCGGACCGTGGGCGGCGCGCCGCGGCTTCGACACGGTGGTGCAGACGGTCAGCGGTATCACGAGCCGCCAGGGTGACCTCTTCCCCGGCGCCGAGCCCGGCCCACAGTTCTATCCGGTGTCGGCCATCGACTACCTGACCGGCTATCTCCTGGCGTTCGGCGCCATGGTCGCGCTCGCCCGCCGCACCCGCGAGGGCGGCAGCTGGCTCGTCCGGATCTCGCTTGCGCAGACGGGACGCTGGCTGGTCGGCCGCGGCCAAGTGCCGGAGGCCGCGCTCGCCAACGTCCCGAAGGAATTCACCGCCGCGGAGCTGGCGCGCTGGACGATCACGAGCGAAACGCCAGCCGGTCGGCTGCATCACCTTGGGCCGGTCCTGCGGCTGTCCGAGACACCGCCGCGCTGGGCTCGCCCCTCGGTGCCGCTCGGATACCACGAACCGGTATGGCCGGCGCGCGCCGCGTAACGACGCGCTCGCCGAGAGCCCGGTGCGTCCCCGGACGTCACCCGCCGTCGCCGTGCAACGGGCGGATCACATGATCGAGAGGGGAGAAGGGCACTGCGCTGAAGGAGGCAGCATGAGCCCCTTGGCGCGAACGAGCCTGTTCGTCGGTGGCATGGTCTCCTCGGTCTAGCGGTCGGCGCGCTCGAGCACGGCGCGGAGCAGAACGTTCACGCCCGGCAGCGCGTCCTCGAGCCGCGTGTTCTCGTTCTCGTTGTGTGAGATGCCACGGTCGCAGGGCGTGAAGATCATCGCCGTCGGCGCCACGCGCGAGACGTAGTAGGCGTCATGGCCCGCCTGGCTCGGCAGGTCCAGGGACGGCGCACCCAGGTCCCGTGCCGCGCGCCGGACGAGGTCGACGAGCTCGGGATCGAAACGCTCCGAGCCGAACTGCCAGGTCTCGACGATGGCCATCTCCACCTGCGCGCGTTGTGCGCAGTCCACCATCGCGCGCTGCACGTCGGCGACCATGCGCTCCACGGTCGCCGCTTCGGGATGCCGGGCATCGATGGTGACCTTCGCGTAGTCGGGCAGGATGCCGGCGAGGTTGGGCCACACCTCGATACGCGAGGTCGTGGCCTTGCCGTCGGGCGCGTAGGACCAGCCGATATCGTTGACCGCCACGATGAGCATGGCACCGCCGACGAGCGCGTTGCGCCGCGCCGCCATCGGCGTGGGCCCGGAGTGCGCGGTCTCACCGCGGACCTCCACGTTCATACCGCGCACGGCGTAGGTGCCCGCGACGACGCCGACGGGGACCCCCTTGTCGTCCAGTAGCGGTCCCTGCTCGATGTGCAGCTCGAAGTAGGCGTCGACGGCACGGCCGCCGACGGGCGCGGCGCCCGCGTAGCCGATCCGCCTCAGCTCCTCATCTACCGTCCGGCCCGCGTCGTCGGCGCGCGCGTGCGCCCATTCGAGCGTCCGCACGCCCGCGAAGACCGCCGAGCCGAGCATCGGAGGCTGGAAGCGCGCGCCCTCCTCGTTGGTCCAGTTCACGATCTCAATCGGCCGCCGCGTACGCACGCCGGCGTCGTTCAGCGTGCGCACGATCTCGAGCGCCGCCAGCACCCCGAGGATGCCGTCGTAGCGCCCGCCGGCGATCTGCGTGTCGAGATGGCTGCCGACGAGCACCGGCGGCAGGGAATCGTCCGTACCCGGACGCCGCGCGAACATGTTGCCCATCCGATCGACGGTGACGCTGCAGCCCGCCTCACGACACCAGCGCGCGAAGAGGTCGCGCATCTCGCGATCGGCATCGGTGAGGGCAAGGCGCCGCAGGCCGGTCGGCGTCCGGCCGGGACCGATCCGCGCGGACGCCAGGACGGTGTCCCAGAGGCGCGCGCCGTCGACCGTGAGCGTTCGGGATGTGGTCATCGCTGGCGAATGTTACATGATCAGCGGCCTACGGTCCTCACGCGCTGATCGCGTCGATCAACCCGTACTCCAGCGCCCGCCACCCTACCTCAGAGGCATATCGGATGCATCGCCACCGCTCCGGAGGTGAGAGCCATGCAGACCGGCCAGCTCTTCATCGACGGCAACTGGCGCGCGCCGGCGTCGGGCGAGACCTACGCGACGATCAATCCGGCCACCGAGGAGGAGAGCGCGCAGGTGGCGCGGGGCGACGAGCGCGACGTGGACGCCGCCGTGACCGCCGCGCGCAAGGCGTTCGAGTCGGGGCCGTGGTCGAAGATGGCGGCCGCCGAGCGGGCGCGGCTGGTGTGGAAGCTCGGGGACCTCATCATGGCCAACCTCGACGAGATGGCGCGGCTCGAGAGTCTCTGCACGGGCAAGACGCTGTTCGACTCCGGCAAGGTGGAGATTCCGTTCGCGGCGGAGGTGTTCCGGTACTACGCGGGATGGGCGACGAAGATCCACGGCGAGACGCTGAATTTGCGCGAGGGCGCCTTCACCTTCACGCTGCGACAGCCGGTCGGCGTCGTGGCCGCGATCGTCCCCTGGAACTTCCCCTTCCTGCTCTCCTCCTGGAAGATCGCGCCGGCGCTGGCGGCGGGCAACACCGTGGTCCTCAAGCCGGCGTCGCTCACGCCGCTGACGGCGCTGAAGCTCGCCGAGCTCTGCCAGGAGGCGGGGCTGCCGGAGGGCGTGTTCAACGTCGTGACGGGGCCGGGCGCGGCCGTCGGGATGGCGCTGGTGCGGCATCCGGGCGTGGACAAGATCGCCTTCACGGGGTCGACGGAGGTCGGCAAGCAGATCATGCGCGAGGCGGCGGGGTCGCTGAAGCGCGTGTCGCTGGAGCTCGGCGGCAAGTCGCCGAACATCGTGTTCGCGGACGCGGACATGGAGGCGGCGGTCAAGGGCGCGCTGACCGGCATCTTCTACAACAAGGGCGAGGTCTGCGCCGCCGGCTCGCGGCTCTTC
>DASUPA010000097.1:0-8071 GCA_036276335.1 Candidatus Methylomirabilota bacterium
GCAGGACGACGCCGGCGTGCGCGCCGCGCTGGCCGGCCTCGCCGTCCGCTTCGCCGTGAACCCGCGACCACAGGACGGGCAGGGCTCGTCCATCGCGGTCGGCGTGGCCGCTCTCAAGCCGTGGACGGCGGCCGCGGTCATCGTGCTCGGTGACCAGCCGCGCACGCCGGCGACCGTGCTCCCCGCGCTGGTGGCGGCCTACCGTCGCGGCGGCAAGGCCATCGTGTCGCCGTCGTACCGCGGCACGCGTGGCACGCCCGTGCTCTTCGGGTCGGAGGTCTTCCCGGAGCTGCTCGCGCTGCGGGGCGACGAGGGCGCGCGGGCGGTCGTCGCGCGCCACCCCGGGCGCGTGGAGACGCTGGTGGTCGACGCCGCGATGCCGCCCGACGTCGACACGCCGGAGGACTTCGCGCGCCTTCATGTAGAATAGCGAGTCATGCGCGACGAGATCCGGAAGATCCAGGAGCTGATGGAGGCGGCGGAGTACGTCACCGACGCGCCGGTCGCCACGTCGGTGCACCTGGCGATGCGCCTCCGCAAGCCGCTCCTCATCGAGGGACACGCCGGCGTCGGCAAGACCGAGATCGCCAAGGTCATGGCGCGCATGCTCGGCACGAACCTCATCCGGCTGCAGTGCTACGAGGGCCTCGACGCCGGCACCGCGCTCTACGAGTGGAACTACCAGAAGCAGCTGCTGCACATCAAGCTGCACGAGACATCCGGACGCTCGGCGAAGGAGGAGGAGCGCGAGATCTTCTCGGAGGACTTCCTGCTGCGGCGGCCGCTCTTGCAGGCGATCACGCAGCAGCAGTCGCCCCTGCTCCTGGTCGACGAGGTCGACCGGGCCGACGAGGAGTTCGAGGCGTTCATGCTGGAGGTCTTCTCGGACTGGCAGGTGACGATCCCCGAGATCGGAACGATCAAGGCGACGCACCCGCCGTACGTCATCCTCACCTCGAACCGCACCCGGGAGCTGTCCGACGCGCTGCGGCGGCGCTGCCTCTACCTCTGGATCGACTACCCGACGTACGACAAGGAAGTGCGCATCGTCGAGCGGAAGGTGCCCGGGATCGATCGCCGGCTGGCCGGCGACATCGCGCGCTTCATGGAGTCGCTGCGCGGCATGCGGCTCAACAAGGTGCCGGGCGTGGCGGAGACCCTGGACTGGGCACTGGCGCTGGCGTCGCTGCACGCCGATCACCTGGACGAGGCGGTCGTCCGCGAGACGATCGGCTGCGTGCTCAAGGACGCCGACGACATCCGGCGCTTCCGCGCGGAGGTCCAGAAGGCGGGCCTGGAGCCGTTCCTGCACGTCCCGAGCTGAGCGTGCCGCGCGACCTGAGCTCGGCCGTGGTGCGCTTCGCCGCGCGACTCCGGCGCCAGGGGCTGCCCGTCACGCTGATCCACGTCACCGACGCCGTCCGCGCGCTCGAGCATCTCGACCTCGCCGACCGCCAGGAGCTCTACCTCGGCCTTCGCGCCGTGTTCGTGGGTCGGCCCGAGGACGTGCCCGCCTTCGACCGCGTCTTCGAGGCGTTCTGGCGCCCGGTCACCGAGGCCGACGCGGTGGCCGAGGCGCTGCTGCCGTCCCTGCCCGACGAGACGCCGGCGGCCGAGCGCGAGGGCGAGCTCGCGCGGGAGTCGCTCGCCCTCGACGCCTGGAGCGACGAGGACGGCGAGGCGGGGGACGAGCCGCTGGGCGTGCCGGCCGCCTCGGAGCGCGAGGCGATGGCCGCGCAGGACTTCGCGACCTTCTCGGAGGACCAGCTCGACGCGGTCTACCGCCTGACCCTGCAGATCGCCCGGCGCCTGGCGCGGCGCATCAGCCGGCGGCGGCGGCCGTCGGCGCGCCGCGGGCGTATCGATCTGCGGCGGACGCTCCGCGCCAACGTCACGCGCGGCGACCTGATCGACCTGCGGTTCCGCCGCCGCAAGCGGCGCAAGGTGCGGCTCGTCCTGCTGTGCGACGTCTCGGGCTCGATGGACCTCTACAGCCGGTTCCTGCTGCAGTTCATCTTCGCGCTGCAGTCGGTCTTCTCCCGCGTGGAGACGTTCACGTTTTCCGTCCGGCTCACGCGCGTCACCGAGTACCTGCGCGGCCGCTCGTACCGGGAGGTGCTGCGGCGATTGACCGCCGTGCGGGACTGGTCGGGCGGCACGCGGATCGGCGAGTCGCTCGGGGAGTTCAACCGCCGGTGGCCGGGGCTCGTGGACCGCCGCACGATCGTGATCATCCTCTCCGACGGCTGGGACACCGGCGATCCCGAGGTGCTGGCCGCCGAGCTGCTGCGCATCAAGCGCCGGGCGGGCCGGGTGATCTGGCTCAACCCGCTCCTCGGCAATCCCTCGTACGAGCCGCTGACCCGCGGGATGGCCGCCGCGCTTCCCCTCGTCGACCAGTTCGCCGCCGCGCACAACCTGGCGGCGCTCCGCTCGCTGGCCGGCACGCTCCGCCTCTGACCGCAGCGCGCGACACAGCGCCTCGTATCGACGCTGCGGGAGTTGTGCAAGCCGCTGCACGCGGCGGCCCTCGGAGACCGGCGAGAGGCTCGAATTCCGCGCCGCGCGGGTCTGGCGCTCGGCTTGCACCGCTCCACCGGCGGAGCCGCTGCTCCAATCCGGGGAGGAAGGAAGGCATGCGGAAGGTCGTGGCGCCGGTGATGCTGTTGCTGATGGCCATGGTTCACGCGCCGACGAACGCGCAGGCCCTGGTGTCGTCGTTCTTCCCGGACATCTTCCCGCTGGCCACCAGCGAGCCCGCCATGCTGCTCCTGACGGGCCTCGCGCTCCTGAGCCTCGCGTCCGTCGGCAGCACGCGTCACCGCTAGCACGCCCGTCCCGCGTCAGGCGCTCCGCGTTCCGTTTTGGCCGCGGCCGGCGTATGATGAATCTGCCGTGGCGGAACTCTTCGATCACATTGACGAATTGCGCCGAGCCGGCGGCCGGGCGGCCGTCGCGACGCTCGTGAACACGCGCGGAACCACGCCCCGCAAGGAAGGCGCCAAGATGCTCGTGGGCGAGGGCGGGCGCGTCCTCGGCTCCGTGACCATCGGCGGCTGCGTCGACGCGCAGGTCATCGAGGAGGCCGAGGACGTCCTCACCAGCAACCGGCCGCGCCTGCTCGAGATGAACCTCGGCGACGAGGAGGCGTGGGAGATCGGCCTCACGTGCGGCGGGACCATCGAGGTCTTCGTGGAGCCGGTGGCGCTCGACGGCGGCGACGATGCCGGCGCGCGGATGTACGACCGCGTCCGCGAGCACGCCCGGCGCGGCGGCCACGGAGCGATCGTCACCCGGCTCGAAGGCCCCGGGGCCAAGCTCCTCGTCCTCGACGACGGCACGGTCGAGGGCTCGCTCGGGGACGCGTTCCTCGACCAGCGCTTCACGGCCGAGGCGCGCGACGCGCTCGCCCGCGGCGCCTCGCGGACGCTGTTCCTGGAGGGCGTGCGGGCGTTCGTCGAGGTCGTGGCGCCGGCGGCGCTCCTGCTGGTCGTCGGCGCCGGCCACGTCGCGATGCCGCTCACGAGCCTCGCGCGCACGCTGGGCTACCGCACCGTGGTGATCGACGGCCGCCCGCGCTTCGCGACCGCCGAGCGCTTCCCGGACGTGGACGAGCTGAAGATCGGCATTCCCTCCGAGCTGGTCCGCGACTATCCCTTCATCCCGTCCACGGCGCTCGTCCTCGTGGCGCACGACTACAAGTACGATCTGCCCGTGCTGCGTCACGCGCTCGCGACCGACGTCGGCTACATCGGCATGCTGGGCTCCTCGCGCCGCGGCGCCACGATCCTCCGCTATCTCGCCGAGGAGGGCGTGGACGAGGCGACGCTCGCGCGCGTGCACGTGCCGATCGGCCTCGATCTCGGGGCGCGGAGTGCGCCGGAGATCGCGCTGGCGATCCTCGCGGAGATCCAGGCCGCCCGGACGGGCGGGTCTGGCCGGCCGCTGAGCGCCCGGGGGCGGACGGCGTGAAGGCGATCGCCCAGCGGCGCGCCGGGGCCACCGTCGACCTCCTCGCGGGTCGTGTGCTCTGCCACGACGTGCGCGACGCGGCCGGCAAGGTCGCCCTCGGCAAGGGCGCGATCCTCGACGCGGCCGGCGCGCGTACGCTGCTCGGGCTGCCGTGGGACGAGGTCCACGTGCTCGCGGTCGAGCCCGGCGACCTGCACGAGGAGGACGCGGGCCGCCGGCTGGCCAGCGCGGCGGCGGGGGACGGAGTGGAGGTCAAGGGCTACACGGGCGGCCAGTGGACGCTGACCGCCACACGGCGCGGTCTGCTGCGCGTCGACGTGCCCCGCCTGGCGGAGGTCAACGCGCACGGCGGCATCGCCGTCTTCACCGTCTTCGATGGCCAGCCCGTGGAGCGCGGGGAGACAGTGGCGAAGGCCAAGGTGACGCCGCTCGTGATCGCGGGCGACACCGTGCGGTCCGTGGAGAAGGCCGCCGGTGACGGGGCGGTGACCGTGGCGCCGTTCCGTCCCACCGTGGTGGGCGCCGTCGCCCGCGAGAGCCTCGAGCCCCGCCAGCGCGCGCGGTTCGAGGCGGCGCTGAAGCAGAAGATCGACTGGTTCGGGAGCTCGCTGCTCGAGATCCGGTTCGCCCAGGCGTCGGCGCGCGGCGTCGCCGACGAGCTGCGGGCGCTGCGCGACGGGAGCGCCGGCGTGCTCATCGTGGCGGGCGCCAGCGCCCTCGATCCGCTCGATCCGGTCTTCGGCGGGCTCACGCTCCTCGGCACCCGCATGGAGCGCCACGGAGCGCCCGCCCATCCCGGCAGCCTCCTGTGGCTCGCGCGCTGGGACGACGTGCCCGTGCTGGGGATGCCCACGTGCGGGATGTTCTCGCAGGCGACGACGTTCGACCTGGTGCTGCCGCGCCTGCTGGCCGGCGAGCGCGTCGGCAACCGCGAGATCGCCGCGCTCGGCCACGGCGGCCTGCTCTCCCGGGAGATGGCGTATCGGTTCCCGCCGTACCGGGCGGACGCCGCACGGGGCGAGCTGGAATGACGGCCGCGATCCGCCCGGCGCTCTACGGCGACGTGATCCGCGAGCGCTGGCGCCGGCCGCGGTTCCGCGGCGAGCTGGCCGGCGCCACCGCCACCGCCGAGGACGTCAACCCGCTCTGCGGCGACCGCGTCCGCATGCAGCTTCGCGTCGAGGACGGCCGCGTGCAGGCCGTGCGGTTCGCCGGGGACTCGTGCGCCATCTGCACCGCCTCCGCCGACGTCGTCGCCGAGCTGGTCGAGGGCCGGTCCCGGGGCGAGGCGGCCGCGCTCGCGGCCTCCGACGTCCTCGCCGTGCTCCAGGCCGATGTGCGGCCGACGCGCATGCGCTGCGTGACGCTGCCGCTCACGGTGCTCGCCAGGGCGCTGGCATGAAACTCGACGAGCAGACGCGCGGCGATTTTCCCATCCTCTCGCGGATCGTCAACGGGCAGCGGCTGGTCTACCTCGACTCGGCGGCCTCCAGCCAGAAGCCGCGGGCGGTGGTCGAGGCGATGACGCGGTACTACGAGACGTCGCACGCCAACGTGCACCGGTCGATTCACACCCTCGGGGAGGAGGCGACCGAGCTGTACGAGGCGGCGCGCGACCGCGTCCAGCGGTTCATCAACGCGCCGGAACGCGAGGAGATCGTGTTCACGCGCGGGACGACCGACGGCATCGGCATGGTCGCCGAGGCGGTCGGCCGCACCCTGCGAGCCGGGGACGAGATCATCGTGACCGAGCTCGAGCATCACTCGAACCTGGTGCCGTGGCAGGTGGCGGCCCGCGACCGTGGCGTGACGATCCGCGCCATCCCCCTCGTCGGCGAGGGCGTGCTCGACCTCGACGCGTTCGACCGGCTGCTCGGCCCCCGCACGCGGCTGGTGGCGGTGGCGCACGTCTCCAACGTCCTCGGCACGATCGTGCCGGTCGCCGACGTCGTCGCCCGCGCCCGGCGGGCGGGGGCGCTGACCCTCGTCGACGGGGCTCAAGCGGTGCCGCATATGCCGGTCGACATGTCCGCGATTGGCTGTGATTTTTACGTCTTCTCGGGCCACAAGATGCTCGGGCCGACCGGCATCGGCGTCCTGTACGGCCGGCGGGCGGTGCTCGAGGGGCTCGAGCCCGCGCGCGGCGGAAGCGAGATGATCAAGGAGGTCTGGATCGACCGCGCCACGTGGAACGATCTGCCGTGGCGGTGGGAGCCAGGGACGCCGCCGATCGCCGAGGCCGTCGGGCTGACCGCCGCGATCGAGTACCTCGAGAAGCTCGGCATGGAGCGGGTGCAGGAGCACACGCAGGGCCTCGCCGTGCAGGCCGCCGCGCAGCTCGCGGCCATTCCGGGCGTCCGGGTGTTCGGCCCGCGCCGCGAGCGCGGCGCCGTGGTCGCCTTCAGCGTGGAGGGTCTCCACCCGCACGACGTGGCCGCGGCCCTGGACGCCGACGGCATCGCCGTGCGCGCCGGGCATCACTGCGCCCAGCCGCTCATGCGCTGGTGCGGCGTGGTGGGGACGAGCCGCGCGAGCTTCTCGGTGTTCAACTCGCCCGAGGACGTGGCGCAACTGGCCCAAGCGGTCGCCGGTCTCGGGCGCGCGCTCTGATGACCGAGCTCGCGCCGCGCAACCCGTTCCAGTCGCCGCGCTTCGGGCAGATCGCGACGTTCATGCTGCTGCCCGCGGCCGAGAGCCTCGCCGGGCTCGACGTGGCGCTGCTCGGCGTGCCTTACGACGGGGGGACGTCGTACCGCACGGGGGCGCGCTTCGGCCCACGCGCCGTGCGCGAGCAGTCGTCGATCATCCGTACCTGGAACCCGGTGCTGAAGGTGCATCCCTTCGACCGGCTGCGCGTGGCCGACTGCGGGGACGTCGACGTGGTGCCGATCTCCATCGAGCGGACGTACGAGGCGATCGAGCGCCGGATCGACGCCGTCTCCGCGGCGGGCGCCACCCCGCTGTGCGTGGGCGGAGACCACTCGATCACGCTGCCGATCCTGAGGGCGCTGGCCCGGCGCCACGGGCCCCTCGGCGTCGTCCACTTCGACGCGCATCCCGACACGTGGGACGAGTACTTCGGCAGCAAGTTCTTCCACGGCACCCCCTTCCGGCGCGCCGTCGAGGAAGGCGCCGTGGATCCGCGCCGCATGATCCAGGTGGGCATCCGGGGGCCGCTCTACGGCCCCGAGGACTTCACCTTCCACGACGAGCGCGGCATCGAGGTGCTCCGGATCGAGGCGATCAAGGAGCAGGGGACCGCCTGGGTCGCCGAGCGGCTGGCGCGGCTCCGTGGCGCACCCGTCTACTGCTCCTTCGACATCGACGCCGTGGACCCGGCCTACGCGCCGGCCACGGGCACGCCCGAGGTCGGCGGGCTGACGTCCTACGAGGCGCTCGCCATCGTGCGCTCGCTCGCCGGGCACTCGCTCGTCGGGGCCGACATCGTGGAGGTCTCGCCGCCGTACGACGGCCCCGGGCAGATCACCGCGCTGCTCGCCGCCAATCTCGCCTTCGAGCTCGTCAGCGTCTTCGCGCTCGGCCGATGACGCGCGCCGCCGTCGCCGCGGTCGGGCTCCTCGTGCTCGCAGCGGCGGCGCCGGCGCGGGCGGCGAGCCCCCCGGTGGCGACGGTGCGGATCGACGGCGTCATCAGCCCGGTCACCCTGCGACTGGTGGAGACGGCCCTCGCCCGGGCGCAGGCCGACAAGGCCCAGGCCCTGGTGATCCAGCTCGACACGCCGGGGGGCCTCGAGCGGTCGATGCGCGCGATCTGCCAGCGCCTGCTCAACGCCGAGATCCCCGTGATCGTGTGGGTCGGGCCCACCGGAGCGCGCGCCGCCTCGGCCGGCGTCTTCATCACCCTGGCGGGCCACGTCGCGGCCATGGCGCCGGCCACGAACATCGGCGCCGCCCATCCGGTCGCCGTCGGGGGCGGCGTGGACAAGGAGAGCCTGCGCAAGATCGAGAACGACGCGGCGGCGTTCGTGCGGACGATCGCCGCCGACCGCGGGCGCAACGCCGACTGGGCGGAGAAGGCGGTCCGCCAGTCGGTCTCGATCACCGAGCGCGAGGCGGTGAAGCTGAACGTGATCGATCTC
>DASUPA010000098.1:0-2785 GCA_036276335.1 Candidatus Methylomirabilota bacterium
CGGTCGAAGGCGATCTTGCGCCCTGCCAGGGCGCCACGCAGGGTGCCGTACATTCAGCCGGCCACGCCGGCGACGATGTGGTCCAGCGTCGACGCGACCGGCGGCCCCTCCGGCGCGCCGTAGTACTGCCGCAGCGCGCCCTGCACGCCGTAGACGACCGGCTCGGGAACGTCGCCAAGGTAGGCGTGGCGCGCGCCATTCTTGTAGACGAGGCGCGTGCGCGAGATGTACTCGAAGTCGTCGGCCATGACCGTCCTCCTAGCGGCTGCGCAGCGCGCGCAGCGCCGCGAGCGTGTCCTCGGGCTCGGGCCGTGTGGTGTAGTCGGGATCGCTGTCCGCGTAGCGGATGATCCCGCGGGTGTCGATCACGAAGCGGGCCGGCATCGGCAGCGTCCAGGACGGGTCACCGTTGTAGGCCGGGATGTCGAGCGGAAAGCCGGCGTAGATCTTGCGGAGGTACTCGGGCAGCGTGAACCGCAGGCCGAACCGCGCGGCGACCTCGTTGCCCGCGTCGCTCAGGATCGGGAAGCCGAGGCCGCGGCTGCGGACCAGCTCACGGTTGTGCTCGGGCCGCTGGGGCGAGATGGCCACCAGCGTGGCGCCGAGCCCGACGATCGCATCGAGCACGCCCTGTAGAGCTACCAGCTCTACGTTGCAGTACGGTCACCAGCGGCCGCGGTAGAACGTGACGACGAGCGGCCCCCGCGCCAGGAGCGCGCCGGACTCGACCGGGCGCTCCTCGCCGTCGGGCAGCGCGAAGGAGGGCGCGACGTCGCCGGGCTTCAGCACGCGTGCCGGCGCGCCGGAGGCGCGCAGCTCGTCCACGGCGCGGCGCATCGCCGCCACGATCTCCGGTGCACGCTTCGCCTCCGCGCGGGCGCGGAGGGCCATCAGGTCTTCCTTGAGCGACATGCGCACCTCCTCGGCTCCTTGGACACCGCCAGCCCCCGGGGGGAT
This sequence comes from Candidatus Methylomirabilota bacterium, assembly GCA_036276335.1. Classification (GTDB taxonomy): domain Bacteria; phylum Methylomirabilota; class Methylomirabilia; order Rokubacteriales; family CSP1-6; genus AR12. The sequence continues at coordinate 958 of DASUPA010000098.1, forward strand.
TCGCACGATGATAGACTGCCCGGCGTGAGCGGCGACGATCGGATCCTGCTGGCGCGAGCGGCGGCGGGCGACGGCGAGGCGCTCGAGACCCTGATGAGCCGTTACGCCTCCCGGATCTACCGTCTCGCGTACGGCATCACCCGCAGCGCCGCCGACGCGGAAGAAGTCGTCCAGGACGTCTTCCTCCAGGTCGTCCACAAGGGCACGGGCTTCGAGGGCCGCGCCGCGCTGAGCAGCTGGATCTACCGCATCACGACGAACGTCAGCCTGAACAAGCGGCGCGGCAAGCGTCGCGAGCTCGAGACGTCCCTGGACGAGCTGCTCCCACGGTACCGGGCCGACGGCCACCGGGAGGGCGACCGCGCCTACCTCCTCACGGACTGGTCGGGCACGCCGGAGCGCGAGCTGCTGGCGGGCGAGTCGCGCCGGATCCTCGAGGCGGCGCTCGACCGGCTCCCGGACCACTACCGGGCGGTGCTCGTCCTCAAGGACGTCGAGGAGCTCTCCAACGAGGAGGTCGCCGCGATCGTGGGCGACACCGTGGCCGCCGTGAAGACGCGCCTCCACCGCGCCCGCATGGCCCTGCGCGAGCAGCTGACCCGGCAGCTGGGAGCGCGCTCGTGACGTGCCGCGAGCTGATCGACGTCCTGCAGGATTATCTGGACCGCGAGCTGGCCGGTGACGTCGTCGCCGAGCTCGAGCGGCATCTCGAGGACTGCGCGCCGTGCCGCGCCTACCTGGCGACGTACCGGAAGGCGCGCGAGGTCGGCGCGGCCGCGGGCCGCGTCGAGATGCCCGAGGAGATGAAGACCCGCCTGCGCCGGTTCCTCCTCGACAAGCTTCGAGGTTCCTGACCCACCCGCGCCTCCGTCGTCGCCGCGTATCCCGGCCGCGCCTGCGCGTGTCCAAGCGGACAGACGAGGAGGACGACATGCAACGACTGAAGGGACAGACGGCGCTGGTCACCGGCGCGGCCTCCGGCATCGGCGCCGGAGTCGCGCGCGCGCTCGGCGCGGCCGGCGCCAGCGTGGTCGTGAACTACGTCACCGATCCCGGCGCGGCGGAGAGCGTCGCCGAGGACATCCGCGCGCGCGGCGGCCACGCGCTCACGCTCCAGGCCGACGTGAGCAGCGAGCCCGAGGTCCGCGAGATGTTCGCCAAGGCCGTGGCCCGGCTGGGGACGATCGACATCCTGGTCAACAACGCGGGCCTGCAGCGCGACGCGGCGTTCGTCGACATGACGCTCGCCCAGTGGAACACCGTCCTCGGCGTCAACCTCACCGGCATGTTCCTGTGCGCGCGCGAGGCCGCGCGCGAGATGATCCGGCGCGGGCCGCGCCCGGACGTCTCCGCGGCCACCGGCAAGATCATCTGTATCTCCTCGGTGCACGAGGTGATCCCCTGGGCCGGACACGTGAACTACGCGGCGTCGAAGGGCGGCGTGAGGCTCTTCATGCAATCGCTCGCCCAGGAGCTGGCGCCGCACCGCATCCGGGCGAACTCCGTCGCGCCGGGCGCCGTCCAGACGCCGATCAACCGCGCCGCCTGGGAGACGCCGGACGCCCTCGACGCCCTGCTGCGGCTGATCCCGTACGGCCGCATCGGGCAGCCGGAGGACGTCGGCCGCGTGGTCGCCTGGCTCGCCTCCGACGACGCGGACTACATCCACGGGCAGACGATCGTGGTGGACGGCGGCATGACGCTGTACCCCGAATTCGCGCAGGGGGGCTGAGCCGTGACCTCCGAGCACCGACGGCTCGAGGACGCGCGCACGCGGCGGGCCCACTGGCGGCGCTGGGGCCCTTACTTGTCCGACCGGCAGTGGGGC
>DASUPA010000099.1:0-6034 GCA_036276335.1 Candidatus Methylomirabilota bacterium
GCCGAGCAGCTCATCGAGGACTACGCGCGCTGCGCCGCGTGGGCGGCCGAGGCGGGCGCCGACGGCATCGAGGTGCATCTCGCGGTCCCGGATCCCTTCGCCGAGCAGCCGCAGATGATCTACGAGAACATTCCGCTGGCCGCGCAGATCCTCTATCGCGTCCGCACCACGGTGACGCGCCCCCTGCTGGCGAAGCTCGGCGTCTTCCGCACGCCGCGCCTGCTCCACGATACCGCCACCAAGCTGGCCTCGTGGTCGAACGGCTTCGTCATGGTCCACGGGGTCCGCCGGCGCGTCCTCGACGAGGCGGGCAACAGCGCCTTCGAGGGCGCCGGGCGCGACCGCGCGACGATCGTCGGCGCGGACACGTGGCCGCTGGCGTCCCGCCAGGTGGAGGAGATGCTGTCCTGGCGCAAGGCGGGCGCCTGGGATCGCGCCATCCTCGCCGTCGGCGGCATCACGACGCCGGAGCGCGCCGACCACCTGCTGCGCGAGGGCGCGGACGCGGCCCTGATCGCCACGGCCGCCCTCTACGACCCGCTCTTCGCCGTTCGCTTCCGGCAGCTTCGCGCCACCGCCGTCGCCTGACCGGGTGCCGCCCAGGCGGGGACCGGCCGGGCGCGCGGGGCGCGACCCGACGTCCTAGCCGGCGCCTCGCTGCGAGAGGGTCTCGTGGATCTCCAGCGCGAGACGCCCGAAGTCCGGCGTGGCGCGCGTCGCGGGAATTCGCGGACGGGCGAGGGGGACGGCGAAGACCTCCGTCACCCGGCCGGGGCGCGGCGACATCACGACGACCTTGTCGGCGAGGAACACGGCCTCGGGGATCGAGTGCGTCACGAACACGATGGTCTTGCGCGCGGCGGCCGTCTCGCCCCAGACGCGCAGCAGCTCGAGGTTCATGTCGTCGCGGGTCATCGCGTCGAGCGCGCCGAACGGCTCGTCCATGAGCAGCAGCGGCGGATCCAGGAGGAGCGCCCGGCAGATCGCCGCGCGCTGCTGCATGCCCCCGGAGAGCTCGCGGGGATACCGGGCGCCGAAGTCCGCGAGACCGACGAGCGACAGCAGGGCGTCGGCGCGGTCGCGGAAGCGGCGGGGATCGAGGCCGGAGAGCTCCGCGGGGAGCAGCACGTTGTCGCGGACGGTGCGCCACTTCAGCAAGATCGGCGCCTGGAAGACCATGCCGACGGCGGCGATCGGCCCCTGCACCGGCCGGCCGTCCACCGCGACCTCGCCGGTGGTCGGCGGGCGCAGCCCGGCCACGATGCGCAGGAGCGTCGACTTGCCGCAGCCGGAGGGCCCCACCAGGGCCACCAGCTCGCCGCGGCCGACCGTGAACGAGATGTCGCGGAGCGCCTCGACCGGGCCGGACTCGGCCCGGTAGGTCATGCCGACCCGGTCGAGGACGATCACTTCGCCGGCGGCTGGATCTTCGTCAGCAGCTCGTTCGTGAAGACCTCGTCGCAGCCCACCTTGCGCGGCATGTCCGGCATGTACGTGTTGATGAACTCCACGGTCCGGCACATCTTGCCGCGGTCCATCCAGCCGATGCCGTTCCGGGCGTAGCGCTCGGTCCGCATCAGCTCCAGCCCCAGCATCATGTTCGGCTCGATCAGCGCGAGATCGATGTCCGGGACGCGCTTCTTGAAGATCTGCAGCGCCGCCTTCGGGTCCTCCATGACGTCGCGCCAGCCCATGTAGGAGGCGGCGAGGAAGTCCCGCACCGTCTGCGCGTGCTCGGCCAGGATCTTCTCGCCGGCCATGATCGACATCGAGTAGGTGTCGAAGCCGTACTGGTGCCACGGCATGCGCACGAGGTTGTCCTTGCCGACCGCCTTCTCCCAGAACGGCTGGCCCGTCGTGTAGTCCGGCACCGCGTCGGCCCGCTTCTCCGCGAGCGCGACGAACTTGGCGGCCGGCTCGATGTTCAGCCAGCGCACCTTGGACGCGTCGAGCCCGTTCACCTTCGCAAAGGCGGGAAAGAGCTGGCGCTGCGAGTCGCCGGGCGGCGCCGCCAGCAGCTTGCCCTCGAGATCCTTGGGCCGGCTGATGCCGGTGTCCTTGCGCGTCCAGATGTTGAGCGGGGTGTTGTCGAAGACGGCGCCGACGATCTTGATCCTGGCTCCCTGCGCGATCCGCGGGATGACGACGACGGCGTCGGCGAGCCCGAGGTCGGCCCGGCCCGTGTCGACCTTGGCGATCGAGTCGCCGGAGCCCTTCGAGTTCTGCAGCTCGACGTCGAGACCGCGCGCCTTGTAGTAGCCCTTGTCGAGGGCCACCCAGTAGGCAGCGTGATCCCCGACGGCGAACCAGTTGAGCGCGAAGACGAGCTTGCGGGGCGGCTGGGCCGCGGTGGACTGGACCAGGAGCGCCAGCGAGAGCAGCGCGAGCACCGGCACGAAGCGACGTGTCATGGAAGCCTCCCTCAGGCCGTGTCCGCCCACGGCGCCCACCACCGCGCGGCGAGGCCGACGGCGCCGTAGAGCAGCAGCCCGATCACCGAGATCCACAGCAGCGCGGCGAAGGCGACGGGCGTGTTGAGATTCGTCTGGGCGTTGACGATCACCATGCCGAGCCCGGCCTGCGAGGCGACGAACTCGCCCACGATGGCGCCGACCACGGCGGCGGTGGCCGTGACCTTGAGCGCGGACAGCACGTAGGGCAGCGCGTTGGGCAGCCGGATGGTCAGGAACACCTTCCAGGTGGGCGCGCCGAACACCCGCCCCAGGTCGAGGAGCTCGTCGTCGATCTGCGTCAGCCCGACCGCGGTGTTGATCACGACCGGGAAGAACCCGATGAGCGCCGCGATCAGCACGTTGGGGATGATGCCGTACCCGAGCCACAGCAGGAAGAGCGGCGCCACCGCGACCTTCGGCAGCGTGTTGACGAAGACGAGGAACGGCAGCAGCGCGCGGGCCGCCAGCGGGGACCACGCCACCGCGATCCCCAGCGCCACGCCGGCGGCGCCGGCCAGCGCAAAGCCGCCCAGGATCTCCAGCGTCGTGACCCACAGGTGGGTGTGCCACGGCACGGAGAAGCTGAGCGCCGCCCGCAGCACCGCCAGGGGGCCCGGCAGGAGGTATTCGCGGACGCCGAACACCGGACCGGCCGCCTGCCAGGCGACGAGGAGCGCGGCGAAGAGGATCACCGAGGGGAGGAGCCGAAACGGCGCGCGCGCCCGCATGAGGGCGCTCATGATAGCGCCACGGCCGTGTGCTACGCTACGGGCCGTGCGCTGGCTCATCGCGTTGCCCTTCCGGCGGGCCGGCCTCATGGGCGTCGACTTCGCCGACGAGCTCAAGGCGATGGGCCACGAGGCGCGGCTGTTCCCGTACCGCCGCGACAACGTCGTCTACAAGAATCGCTCGACCAAGGCCGCCTACCAGCTCTGGATCCTGCGCCGGCTCGAGCGCGTGTGCCTCGCGTGGCAGCCCGACGTCGTGCTGGTCATCAAGGGCGGGCCGGTCACGCCGGGCCTCATCCGGCGCGTGAAGGCGCGCATCCGGACCCGGTTCGTGAACTTCTTCCCCGACAACCCGCTGTGGATGATTCCCTTCGAGTGCATCGAGGCGTACGACGTGTTCTTCACCAAGGAGCGCTACGCCATGGCCAGCCTCCAGCAGGTCGGCCTGCGCAATCTCCACTACCTGCCGATGTACTGCGTGCCGTCGCTGCACCATCCGGTCACGCTGACGGCGGAGGAGCGGCACCGGTTCGCCTCGCCGCTGTCGTTCGTGGGCAGCCGCTACGACTATCGCGAGCGGCTCGTGCGCGAGCTCGCCGACACCCCGCTCAGGGTCTGGGGACAGGGATGGGCGCGCTCGGACGACCCCGTGATACTCAGGATGGCCGGCGACGGTCCCGTCTACGGGCGCGACAAGCTCGCCGTCTACGCCGGCTCGACGCTGTCGCTCAACCACCACCACCCGATGAACGACATCGTCGGCGTCAACACGCGGGCGTTCGAGCTCGCCGCCGCCGGAGCCTGCCAGCTGGTCGACGCCAAGGAGGACGTCGGGCGACTGTTCAAGCCCGGCGAGGAGGTGCTCGTGTATCGCGACCTGGCGGAGCTGCGGCGCCACCTGGACCACTACCTGGCGCGCCCCGACGAGGCGCGCGCGATCGGGGAGAACGCCCGTCGGCGGGCGCTCGCGGAGCACACGCTGCGTCACCGCCTCGAGGCGATGCTCGACGTCCTCTCGAGCATCGCGCGGGGCGCGGAGGGGCGGCCGTGACCGACTCGCTCGCGCAGCACCTGCAGTGCATCGACTGCGGCGCCGTGCACCCGCTCGGCTACCGGCTCGAGTGCGACAAGTGCCAGGGCCTGCTCGAGCTCCGCTACGACCTGGCGGTGCTCCGCGGCCGCGGCCCCGGCGCGCTGACGGGCCACGGGCTCTGGCGATACGCGCCCGTCCTGCCGATCGCCGACCCCGCGCATCGCGTGACGCTCGGCGAGGGCGCCACGCCGCTGCTCGAGGCGCCGCGGCTCGCGCGGTCGCTCGGCGTGCGCCGGCTCGCGCTGAAGTACGAGGGCTCCAATCCGACGGGCACCGTCAAGGACCGCTCGTCCGCCACCGGGGTCGCCGCCGCGCTCCAGTTCGGCTTCAAGGCGACGTCGGTCGTGTCGAGCGGCAACGCCGGCTCCTCGATCGCGGCCTACTCGGCGCGCGCGGGCCTGCGCTCGCTGATCTTCGCCTACGAGCGCGCGTCGGCCCCGAAGCTGCTGCACATGGCGGCGACCACGGAGGACCTCGTCCTCTACCGCGGCGTGTACGACGACCTCATCGCCCACTGGGACCGCCTGGTCGAGTCGCGCCTGTTCTTCGACTGCGGCGCCTCGCGCAACGCCTACAAGCACGAGGGCAAGAAGACGATCGCCTGGGAGATCGCGGAGCAGAGCAACTGGGCACCGCCCGACGTCGTCGTGGCGCCGGTCGCCGTCGGCGAGACCTTCATCGCCGCCGCCCGCGGCTTCCGCGAGCTGCACGAGGCTGGCTTCATCCCGCGCGTGCCGACGATGATCGCCGCCCAGGCCACGCGCGCCAACGCCATCGCGCGCGCCTTCCGCACCGGGGCGCCGATCCAGCCGCTGAAGATCGGCTACACGGTGGCGGAGGGGCTCGCCGCCGGGAATCCCGGCCGCAAGGGCGACTGGGTGCTCCGGCTCCTGCGCGAGGGGCGCGGCGCCGCCGGGGACGCCGAGGACGACGAGATCCTGGCCGCCCAGCGCACGCTGGCCCGCACCGAGGGCGTGTGGGCGGGTCCGACCGGCGTCGCGACGCTCGCCGTGCTCACGAAGCTCCTCGCGGCGCGGGAGGTCGACCCGGCGCAGTCGTTCTGCGTGATCATCAGCGAGACGGGCCTCAAGACCGAGGCGCCGCCGCCCAGCCGCGAGGCCACGGCCTTCGACCTCGACTCGCTCCGGCGCCTCGTGGAGGACCGGCTCGCCCGCGCCTAGACCGCTGCCGCGGGCCTTCTACCTCCGGCCCGCTCCCGTCGTCGCCCGTGACCTGCTCGGCTGCATCCTCGTCTCGCGTTGCGGCCGCGCGGTCGCCGCCGGCCGCATCGTGGAGACGGAGGCGTACCTCGGCCCGGAGGACGGCGCCTCCCACGCGGCGTTCCGACCCGGCAGCCACGCGCTCTTCTACGGCACGGGCGGCCACGCCTACGTCTTCCTCAACTACGGCGTGCACCACTGCCTGAACGCGATCACCGGTCCGGCCGGCGAGCCCGGCTGCGTCCTCCTCCGGGCCCTCGAGCCGATCGAGGGTCTCGCGGCCATGCGGCGCCGTCGAGGCGCCCTCGCCACCGTCCGGCTGGCAAGCGGCCCGGGCAACCTCACGCGCGCCCTCCGGGTCACCGCACGCGACAACGGCGCCGACCTCACGCGCGGCGCCCTGATGATCCTCGCCGCCGGCGGGCCGCGCGCGTTCCGCGTCGCGTGCGGCCCGCGCATCGGGATCACGCGCTCGACGGCGCTGCCGCTCCGCTTCTGGATCGCCGGGCATCCCTGCGTCTCCCGCGGATGACCGACACC
>DASUPA010000100.1:0-4073 GCA_036276335.1 Candidatus Methylomirabilota bacterium
CGCACGGAGGACCCTCAGCTCACGGGCATCGACGGCGAGGGCGCGAAGAATCCGGCCTACCAGGCGGCCTATCGGACCTGCATGAGGCGCAGCGGCTTTTGACCACCGGTTCGCGGCACGGGGAGTGAGTCATGACACAGAAACTGTTCATCGGCGGTCTCTCGTTCTCAACGTCGACCGAGCGCCTTCGCGAGTTCTGCTCGCAGGTTGAGGGCGTGGAGGCGGCCAGTGTCATCACCGACCGCGCGACGGGGCAGTCCCGCGGCTTCGGCTTCGTCGAGATGACGAGCACGGAGGCCGCGAAGGCCGCGATCCAGCAGCTCAACGGTCGCGAGCTCGACGGCCGGCAGCTCCGGGTGGAGCTCGCCAACCCGCAGTCGCCCGGCTCCGGGCGCGGTCCGGGTGGCGGCGGGCGCGGGAATCGCTGGTGACCCAGACAGGGAGGAGCGCATGCAGGTAGCGGCGTTCGCGAGGCCTCAGGATCACGGCTGGCGCTGGCGGATCGTGAACTATGCCGGCGAGGTGATCGAGGAGTCGTCCGACACGTTCGGCAGCATCCAGATGGCCGTGGCGAAGGGCAGCGCGCGGCTCGTGACGTTGAACCTCGTGGACCGCTCGGAGCCGTCGAGGCCCTGGCGCAGGACGTCGCATCTCCGGCGGGCATGAGCCCCGGCTGAGCGCCGTCGCTCGGCCGGCCGCCTCGGCGTCGATCCGTCCCGCCCACGCGCGCCCGCGTTCGACCGCCGTTCCTCGCCTGCGTCCCGGCCTGGACCGGGCCGTCCCCGATGCCAGCGCCGGGTGGCCAGCATGCCGCGCATGATCGCCGCCGTCCGGATCGACGTCGCGGGAAACCAGATCGAGCCGGCCCTGAAGGCGCTCAAGAAGCAGATGCTGCGGGACGGCATCTTCCAGGAGATGAAGCGACGCGCCTTCTACGAGAAGCCGTCGGTGAAGCGCAAACGGAAACAGGCCCGGGCGCGCAAGCGCCAGCTCAAGGCTTTGAAGCGCTCGAACGCGGCCGCCGACCGGGACCGCTGAGGGCGGGAGGAGACGACCGAAGATGCCCGTGGAATTCTGGATCGCGCCGTTCGTGGCGCTGGCGCTGACGCAGATCGCGGCGCTGGCGACGTCGGTCTACCTGCATCGCACGCTCGCGCATCGCGCGCTGGCCGTCCATCCGCTGGCCGACACGCTCTTCCGCGCGGTGCTGTGGCTGACGACGGGACAGGATCGGCGGCAGTGGGTGGCCGTGCATCGCAAGCACCACGCGTTCACCGACCGCGATGGCGACCCGCACAGCCCCCGGCTGCTCGGCTTCTGGCGCGTCCAGCTGCTGAACGTCTACTACTACGCGCGCGAGGCGCGGAATCCGGCCACGCTGGCGACCTTCGCGCCCGACATCACGCCCGACCGGCTGGACCGCGCGCTCTTCTCGCGCGGCTGGCTGGGCCTCACGCTCGGCGTCGCCGGCCTCGGCCTGCTACTCGGCCCGTGGGCCGGCCTGCTCGCGGCCGGCCTCCACGCCGTGCTCTACGTGTTCGTGCTCGCGCCGCTCATCAACGGTCTCGGCCACTGGCGCGGCTCGCAGAACTTCGCGAACACGGCCTACAACTCGCGCGCGATGGCGTGGGTCACGGGGGGCGAGAGCCTTCACAACAACCACCACGCGCACGCGCGCTCGCCGAAGTTCAGCATGCGCCGCTGGGAGTTCGACCCGTCGTGGCCGGTCATCCGCGTGCTGGCGGCCGCGCGGCTCGTCGCCGTGCTGCGACCGCCCGTACGGCTGCCCGATCCCGGCGTGTGACTGTCATGGGGGGCTCCGAGCGCCCCCCAATCCCCCCATGTTGGCTCGGGGCTCCCCGGCGGAGCCGTGGCGCCCCCCATTTCACTCCGAGAGGCTCCTCGCGCACGTCCGGGGCACTCACTCGCGGCGCAAACAACTGATCAATTGGCCGGGCGGCGGCCACGCCGCCCACGGTCGCGCCGCCTCGAAGGCCGCGGCGGCGTTCAGGACCGCGGCGTCGGCGCGCCAGCGTCCCACGAGCTGCAGCCCGACCGGGAGCCCCTGCCGGGTGATCCCGCACGGAATCGAGATCGCCGGCAGGCCGAGTACCGAGAACGCGTAGGTGAGGAACGATCGCGCCATCGCCTTGCCGACGGGGCGGCCGTTCACCACCAGTGGATGCGGGTGCTCGACGGGGAAGGGTGGCACGGCCGCCGTCGGCGTGACCAGGAGCTCGTGCCCGGCCATGAAGGCGCGCGCCCGCTCCCACTGGCGCGTGCGGAGCAGCTCGCCCTCGGCAATCTCGCGGGGGGAGAGGGCCAGCCCCGCCTCCGTGTTCTCCACCAGCCCTTCCTGCAGGACGTCGCGATGCTTCGCGACGCGGTCGCCGTGGCGCGCCACCATCAGCGCGGCGCGCGTGAGCCGGACGATCTCGGGAACGTCGCTCATGTCCGGCGCGCCCGCGGTCACCCGCGCGCCCAGCGCGCGGAAGACGCGCACGGCGTCCTCGACGACGCTCGCGACCTCGTCGTCGACCTGGGCGAGGCCGCCGAGATCGAGGCTCCACGCGATGCGCCAGCCCTTCACCGACGGCGTCCGGGCCGCCCGCGCCAGCGCGCGGGTATCGACCGCGTAGGACAGCGGGGCGCGGTCGTCCGGGCCCGCCATCACCGACAGCATCAGCGCGACATCGGCGACCGTCCGCGCCATCGGCCCCTCGACGGAGTAGGTGTCCCAGGCCAGCACCGACGGCCAGCGGGGAACGAGGCCGGGTGAGGTGCGGAAGCCGACGACGCCGCAGAACGACGCGGGGCCGCGCAGCGAGCCGCCGAGATCCGTGCCCTCGGCGAGCGCGCACATCCCGGTCGCGAGGGCGGCCGCGGAGCCGCCGCTCGAGCCGCCGGCGGTCAGCGCCAAGTTCCAGGGGTTCCGCGTGGCGCCGAAGACCCGGTTGACGGTGTTCGGCCCGAAGGCGAACTCCGGCGTGTTGGTCTTGCCAACGACGATGGCGCCCGCCGCGCGCAGCCGCGCCACCACGAGCGCGTCCTGGTCCGGCACGTGGTCGGCGAAGAGGGTCGAGCCGTACGTCGTCCGCAGGCTGCGCGTGGGCGTGACGTCCTTGATGCCGACCGGCAGGCCGTGCAGCGGTGGCAGGGCGGCCCCGCGGCGCAGCGCCGCCGTGGCGCGCCGCGCCTCGCGCAGCGCCCCGTCGCGGTCGAGCGTGACCATCGCGTTGACCCGCGGGTTCACGGCGTCGATGCGCGCCAGCGTGGCCTGCATGAGCTCGAGGGGCGACAGCCGGCGGGCGCGAAAGCGCCGCAGCAGCTCGACGGCGGAGGCGAGCGTCGGATCCGTGGTCGGCATGGTGCGGCGATTCTACGCCGTCCGGCCGGCGACGGCAGCCCACCGGGCGGCCGTGGCGCTCCGTGCGACGAGCCCGGGAGTGCCGGCGGCACGTGAGTTGCTGTTCCGAGCGCCATGGTCACCCTCCTCGCGGCGCTGCTGCTCGTGTCCTCCGGCGCCAGCTCGACGTCGGTGCCGAACGCCGAGAACTTCGCGGCCTGCAACGCGGAAGCTCGCGACGCGGTGGGGACCAGCGGGTCCGACGCGGCCGCCGCGTCGCCCACCATGAAGGACCGGCAGCAGGCCGAGCGCGCCCGGCGAGGGGAGACGAGCCGCTCGGAGGATCCGCAGCTTGCCGGGATCGACCCGGAGGGCGCCAAGGACCCCGCCTACCAGGCCGCGTATCGCACCTGCATGCGCAAGAGCGGGTTCTAGCGGGGCCGCCCCGCTTCCGGACTGGCACCCCCACCGGCAGCCCGCCCGCGGAGCCGCCCGGCTTGCGCTCGGCTGCCGGGCCGCGCATCATTTCCGCCACCGATCCCCGAGGAGGTGGTGTCCGCTTTCGATCGAACGCTCGTGGAGTGCACCCGACCCTGGCAGTCAGGGAGGCGACGATGCCCCATTACCTGAGCGACAAGGAAATGCAACGGACGGCGCCCGCCGAGCTGGCGTCGTTCAAGTCCCCGGTGCCGACGCAGATCGTCTCGAACGGCGAGTTCAATCCGCT
>DASUPA010000101.1:0-2548 GCA_036276335.1 Candidatus Methylomirabilota bacterium
AAGGAGTGCGACGTGAGGGCGCTGAAGATCGTCTTCACCCCGATCTCGACCCTGGTGCCCATGCTGACGCCGGACCAGAACGCGGAGATCCTGGCCGCCGCCGGAAAGGAGTCCGTCCTCGTCGAGGCCCGGACGCCCGACCGGCAGCGCCAGGAGATCGTCGACGCCGACGTGCTGCTCGGCCGCGTGAGCCCGGACGTCTTCGCCCTCGCCCGGCGCCTGCGCTACTACCACTGCCTCGGCGCCGGCGTCGACTCCATCCTCGGCCAGGAGCTGGTGGAGAGCGACGTGATCCTGGCGAGCGAGAAGGGCGAGGTCGGCATCCACCTGGCCGAGCACGCCTTCGCCCTCCTGCTGGGGCTCACGCGCGGCGTGCACACGGCCCTGCGCGATCCGGCCTTTCACCTCCGCGAGCCGATCCGGAAGGAGCAGCGCGAGCTGTGGGAGCAGACGATGGGGATCGTCGGCTTCGGTGGGACCGGCCGCGCGGTGGCCCGCCGGGCGCTCGGCTTCGGCATGCGCGTGGTGGCGGTGGACGTCGAGGACGTTCCCCGCGAGCCGGGCGTGGAGGCCGTCTGGAAGACCGACCGCCTGCACGACCTCCTCGCCGTCTCGGACGTCGTCGTGATCGCGCTGCCGCTCACCAAGGCCACGCGGCACCTCTTCACGCGCGACCTGTTCCGGCGCATGCAGCGCCACGCGATCCTGATCAACGTCACCCGCGGCGAGATCGTCTACGGCGAGGACCTGATGGCGGCGCTCGAGGAGGGTCTCATCTGGGGCGCCGGCCTGGACGTCACCGATCCCGAGCCGCTCCCGCCGGGCCATCCGCTCTGGCGGCACCCGCGCGTCATCGTGACGCCGCACACCGCGGGCGGCTCGCCGCGCCGCGCCGGCCGCGCCATCGCGACGTTCTGCGAGAACCTGCGCCGGCTGGCCGACGGCCGTCCCCTCCTCGCGCTCATCGACAAGCGCAAGGGGTACTGAGGCGGCGCCCGGCTACTCCACCTTGATCGTGACCACCGCCGACATGCCCGCGCGGAGCGGCTGGGGGTTGCCCGCCTCCCGCTGATCGAGCAGGATCTTCACCGGCACGCGCTGGACCACCTTCACCCAGTTGCCGGTGGCGTTCTCCGGCGGCAGCAGCGAGAACCGGGAGCCCGTGCCCGCGCTGATGGAGTCCACGACCCCGGTGAACGTCCGGCCCGGGTAGCTGTCCACCTGGACCTCCACCTTCATGCCGGGGCGCACGCGCGCCAGCTGCGTCTCCTTGAAGTTCGCGAGCACCCACACCTCGTGCAGCGGCACGATGGCGAGGAGCGGCTGGCCCACCTGCACCACCTGCCCGACCTCGACGGAGCGCTTGGAGACGACGCCGTCGGTGGGCGCCTTCACCTCCGTGTACACCAGCTGGAGCTCTGCCAACGCGAGGTCCGCCTGCGCCTGCTTGAGCGCCGCCTCGGCGCGGGCGACCTCCGCCTGCTTGACCGGCACCTGGTGCAGCTGGCTCTCGGCGCGCGAGAGCGTGCCGCGCCCCTCGGCCACCTTCTGGCGTGCGACGTCGATGGCGTGGACCTTCGAGGTGACCTCGGCCTCCGCCTGCTGCTCCTCGCGCTCCGCCTCCGCCAGGCGCCGCCGTGCCGCCTCGAGCATCGCGCTGGCGCTGTCGAACGCGGCCTGCGCGTCGTCGTGCTCGCGGCGCGAGACGTAGTCGTCCTTCACGAGGCGGCGGATACGCTCGAGCTCGAGCGTGGTCCGGCGCACGAGGGACTCGGCGGCCGTGACCTCAGCGCGCCGCGCGCCGACCGCCGCCCGCCGCGCCTCCAGGCCGGCCCGCGTTTCCTCGGCGGCCGACTCGGCGCTGCGCACCATGCCCTGCAGCGCCTCCAGCGAGGCGCGCGTCTCGGTCACCTGCGCGCGCGAGGCGTCGCGCGCCAGCGGCAGCTCCGAGCGCGCGGCGAGCAGATTGGCCTGTGCCACCGCCACCGCCGCCCGCGCCTGCTCGAGCCGTGCCTGGTAGTCGCGCGGGTCGACGCGCAGGAGGAGCTGGCCGCGCGTCACCGCCTGGTTGTCGCGCACGAGCATCTCGACGACGTGGCCGCTCACCTTCGCGCTGACCGGCGTGATGCTGCCCTCGATGTAGGCGTCGTCGGTCGACACGCGCGTGAAGGAGGCGTACCAGGCGGAGCCGCCCCAACCGATCGCGCCGAGTGCGGCGAGGCCGGCGACGCCGACGACGATGCGACGACCGGTGAGGCCACTCACGTGGCCGTCCTACGCGTAGAGCCGCAGGACGCCGTAGACCAGCGTCCCCAGCAGCAACGCGGCCGCGATGAGCGTGAGGACGACGTCGGCCGCGCGCACGTCAGCCCGCCGGCGCGCCCACCGCGGTCGTCTCCTGGCGGGGGCGCAGCTTCTGGATGCCGAGACCGGCGACGAGGAGCGCGAGTCCGACCGTGTCGGTGATGGGACCGGGATCGATCAGCAGGAAGGCGGACGCCAGGAAGAGCGCCCGCTCGAGCCAGGTGGCCGTCCGGATGAAGTAGCC
>DASUPA010000102.1:0-13830 GCA_036276335.1 Candidatus Methylomirabilota bacterium
TCCTTGATGGCGCGGACGTTGCCGTACTGCGGGGACTTCTTCGTCTGGTCGAGGACGCGATCGAAGGAGTACTTCACGTCCTCGGCCGTCATCACGTCGCCGTTGTGGAACTTCACGCCCTTGCGGAGCTTGAACTCCCACGTCGTGTCGTTCAGCGCCTTCCAGGACGTCGCAAGGGACGGCTCGTACTCGAGCCTCGTGTTCTTGTGCAGCAGCGAGTCGAACATGTTGATGTTGACCAGGATGCCAACGCGCTCGAAGTGCATGTGCGGATCGAGGGTCGGCGCGTGGCTGACGAGGGCCACGACGAGCGTGTCCTTGGCCTGGGCGGAGGCGAGCGAGGCGGAGACCAGCGTCAACAGGACCGTCACGACGGTGAGCCAGCGCTTCATCGGTGTCCTCCCTTGGGACCGGACGCGAAAGAAAACGAGGGTTCGGAAGGGATATCACGACTTGCGCAGGTTGTATAGCGGCGAGGACGGCGGGCGGAGGTGCGGAGAAGGGCGGTGGCTAGGGCCCGGAGGGCCCTAGCACCGCCCCTTCTTGGCCTGACCTGGAGGACAGAACTTGCCGCCCCGGTCGTGGTCGTGATGACCGCCCTCGACCTTGACCTCCACCGGGGGCTTGACCCGCAGCTCCGGGCCCTTGAGCGTGCAGCCGGCGACCGCCAGGCAACACAGTGACGCGACGAGCACGGATGCCACCTTCATGGCTGCCTCCCTCGAGTTGAGCGTGACCCGCAGAACACAGCGGCGGGAATCGAGCACCGGCGTCGGAAAAGCAAGTCGAGTGCCGAACGTCGGCGCACGGTTCGCCCGCGATTTCGCTTGCTGCCGCCCCGCCGACGACGTAATGGCACGACGCGCTGACGTCGCCGTGTCAGCGCCGTCACGCGGACGTCGCTCGCCGGCGGCCCTCTCGCGCGCGTGCCGCCGCGGCGGGCGGGCACTGGTCTTGCTCTCGCGGAGTCTCGTGATCCGACTCGACGTCCTGCGTGCGGGCGCCGGCGCCCGCCTCCTCGGCGGCCTCGCACTCCTGGCAGCCGCCGGCTGCGCCACGGGCGCACCGCCCCCGGACCCGGTGGACCGCCCGACGACGGATCGCTCGGCGTCGCGGTCTCGCGTCGTCGCGACCGCGCTCAAGTACGTCGGCGCGCCGTACGCGCGGGGCGGCAGCTCGCCGGCCGGCTTCGACTGCTCGGGGTTCGTGATGTTCGTCTACCGACACGTGGGCGTGTCGCTGCCGCACAACGCCGAGAAGCAGTACCGCCTGGGATCGCCCGTCCGCCGCGACCGCCTCGAGCCGGGCGACCTCGTGTTCTTCGACCGCCTGGGCCACAGCGGGATCTACATCGGCCGCGGCCGCTTCGTGCACGCCACGAAGCCCGGCGACGTCGTGAAGGTGTCGGAGCTGGACGAGCGCTGGTATCGCCACCGCTGGGTCGGCGCCCGGCGGTTGTTTTGACTGCCCCTCGTACCAGCGTCAGCGCGGGTCGAAGCGCACGCCGCCGAAGAGGACGGCGGTGCGCGTGTGGGTGTCGTTCGAGTGCGTCTCCAGCCCGACCAGCTTGATCTCGCGCGGCTCCTCGTCGAACACGCGCCGGTAGTCCGCGTAGACGTCGCGGCGCTGGCGGTCCCACTGGCCGAGGCCCTCCGTCCCCGAGCGCACCACGATCAGCGCGCGCTGGAAGATGTCGAAACCGTCCGGGCGGGACTCGACGCCGACGGGCGCCGTGGTGTCCCAGACGTAGGCCAGACCCTTCATCCCCGCGAAGACCACCATCACGCGGCCGGCCTGGTCGTTGCGGCGCCTGTTCCGCACGTCGCCGCCCTCGGGAAGCACGAGCGCCTTCCACTCCCACGTGAGCCACGGTGTCTGGCGCGGATCGATCGTGATGGCCCGGCCGATCCGCATGGGCTCGTTCTCGGTCCGGAGCGAGAGCACGGGACGGTCGCCGTCGAGCACGATCGCCGGGGCGTGCTTGAACGCCGGCGCGGAGGGATACGGGCGCCAGACGCTCGACAGGTCGAGCGGGCCGGCGGGGTAGCTGTCCCAGTTGTCGACGCGGACGCCCGCGGGCGCGCCGGCGCCGACGACGAGCGCGGCGGCCAGCAGCACCGCCAGCGCGCCGCTCACCGCCGACCCCGTCGGTGCCCAGCGGCGACGGAGATGTCGCTCCATGTCGTCGACTCTACACCCGGCGGCCGGCGCGCATGACCTCCGAGGTCATTGAAGTCGCGGCGGGGTCGCCGCATCATGGCGGTCATGGACACGGCCAAGCTCCAGGAGACCCACGCGGGCACGCTGGGGGAGACGCTCGGCATTCGCTTCGTCGAGGCCACGAAGGACCGCGTCGTGGCCGAGCTGAGGCACCGGCCGGCGCTGACCACCGTGGGCGGCGCGCTGCACGGCGGCACGCTCATGGCGCTGGCCGACACCGTCGGCGCCGCGGCGACGTTCCTGAACCTTCCCCCCGGCGCCACCACCACGACCCTCGAGTCCAAGACCAACTTCTTCGCCGCCGGCCGGGCGGGCACCGTGCGCGCCGAGGCCACGCCGCTGCACCGCGGGCGGCGAACGATGGTCTGGCAGACACGCGTCCTCGACGAGACCGGGCGGCTGCTGTCCCTCACCATCCAGACGCAGATGGTCCTCCAGTAGCCGCGGCGGCCGACGGCAGGCGCGCGCCACGGCGCTCGCCCGGCGCGCTATCATAGGCGCGCGATGCTGCAGGAAGACAACCTCATCGAGAAGCTCACGGCCGACCGGACGCCGCACTACGAGCCGTTCGGCTGGCACCACTGGCCCGAGCAGCCGTGGTTCGCCTACCAGTTCCGTCGCGGCCTCGGCGAGACGCAGGAAGGCGGCGGCAGCGTCAGCGAGTGCTTCCAGGCGGCGGCGCGCATCGTGCCGGGCGACCCGGAGAGCTGGCATCGCGAGTGGCTCGCGCTCGCGGAGCGGAACGCCCGCCGCGGCGCCGAGGAGGAGGCCCGGGGCCACGTGCGGACCGCCATGAACTGCTTCCTGCGCGCGGTGGATTACTACCGCCAGGCGGAGTTCTTCCTCGATCCACGAGATCCGCGGCGGCTGGCGACCTTCACGAAGATGGAGCAGGCGAGCCACCGCTTCCTCGCGCACCTCCGGCCCCCCGGCGAGGTGCTGGAGATCCCGTACCAGGACGGCGCCGTGCTGTACGCCTACTTCGTGCGGGCGCCGGTCGCGGTCGACCGCCAGCCCTGCCTCATCTCGATGGGCGGGCTCGACTCCATCAAGGACGAGATGTGGTTCATGCAGGCGCATGGCGCGCTCCAGCGCGGGATCGCCGTGCTCATGATCGACGGACCGGGGCAGGGCGGCACGCTGCGACGCCAGGGGATCACGAACCGGCCGGACTACGAGGTCCCGATCGGGCGCTGCGTCGACTATCTCCTCACGCGCTCCGACGTCGATCCCGCGCGCATCGCCGTCTGCGGCTCGAGCCTCGGCGGCTACTACGCGGCGCGCGCGGCCTCGCGGGAGCCGCGGCTGGCCGCGTGCATCTCGCACGGCGCCATCTGGTCGATCCACGACTTCTGGAAGCACGCCGACGAGACGCACGGGCTGGCCGCGCACATCAAGTGGGTCTTCGGGGTGCCGACCATGAAGGACGCCGTCGAGCGCTTCCGCGCGTTCACCCTGGACGGCGTGCTCGAGGACATGCGATGTCCCTACCTCATCCTGCACGGCGGCCACGACGTGCTCGGCATGTCGCAGGCGACCCGGACCTACGACTACGCGAAGGCGCACGGCGTGAACGCGACCCTGCGGTTCGTCACTCCCGAGGAGACGGGCGCCGAGCATTGCCAGCACGACAATCCGACCATCGGCCAGGAGCTGCTGGCCGACTGGCTGGCCGACGTGTTCGGCATCGACCAGCGCACGCTCGCCCATCGCTATCTCTGAGCAGGAGGCGCGCCCATGAACTACGGAATCGTCCTCCCGATCTGGCAGCTCTCGGCGGCCGAGGCGGAGTCCCTGACGGTGCGCGCCGAGCAGCTCGGGCTCGACGGCGTGTTCGTCCCCGACCACATCCTGGCCAAGCCGGCCACCACCCAGCACTATGGCGGCCACTGGCCGGATCCGTTCGCGCTGCTGTCCTACCTCGCCGGGCGCACGCAGCGGATCAAGCTCGGCGCGAGCGTCATCGTGCTGCCGTACCGCAACGCGCTGGTGGCGGCCAAGTCTGCCGCCACCGTCGACCAGGTCTCGAACGGCCGCTTCATCTTCGGCGTCGGCGTCGGCTGGGACGAGGCCGAGTTCGTCGATCTGCGCCTGCCGTTCCGCGAGCGCGGGCGCATCAGCGACGACTACATCCGCGCGATCAAGGCGGCCTGGGCGGGCGACGTGCCGGAGTACAAGGGCGCGTACGTCAGCTTCGGCGGCGCCACGTTCTCCCCGCGGCCGGTGCAGCGGCCGCACCCGCCGATCTGGGTGGGCGGCGCGCCCGGCGGCGTCTCGGCGCCGGCGGTGCGCCGCTGCGCCGAGCTCGGGGACGCCTGGCATCCGCTCGGGCTGAGCCTCGACGACATCGAGAAGGGCTATGCCACGCTGCGCGACCTCGCCGCCAGGCGCGGCCGGCGCGAGCCGCTCGGGCTCGCCCCGCGCAATCTCCTGGACCTGACCGACACGCCGAAGGGCAGCGGCCGTGCCCCGTTCCAGGGCGCCGTGGCCGAGGTGGCGTCCGACATCCGCCGCGTGCGCGCGCTCGGCGCGGGCTGGATGACGTTCGATCTCCCGCGGGCGGGCGTGCCGGCGATGGTGCGCGCCATGGAGCGCCTGGCCCGCGAGGTGAAGACGACCGCGGCGTAGCCGCGGACGTCGGAAAGGGTTCTGGCCATGTTCGAGCTGGATCGCTTCATCGCCGACTGTCGTGCCGCGCGCGCCGACCACCTGGCCGTCCGGGACGTCGTCGCGCGCGCGGTCGCCGCGCCGGAGGCGCTCGTCGAGGCGCTCGGCGAGCCGCAGCGTGCGGGAGTCCAGGCGCTCTACCGCTCCGACGAGCTCACGGTGCTCAATCTGGTCTGGGGCCCGCGGATGATGGTGATGCCGCACAACCACGAGATGTGGGCGGTCATCGGCATCTACACCGGCCGCGAGGACAACATCTTCTGGCGCCGGCTGCCCCGCGAGGCCGCCGGGCGGATCGAGGCGGCCGGCGCCCGGTCGCTCGGCGGCGGCGACGCCGTGCCGCTCGGGCGGGACATCATCCACTCCGTCGTCAATCCGATCCGCCGCCTGACCGGCGCCATCCACGTCTACGGCGGCGACTTCTTCGCGGTGCCGCGCAGCGAGTGGGACCCGGAGGCGCTCGTCGAGCAGCCGTACAGCGTGGACCGGGCTGTCGCCCTGTTCGAGGAGTCGAATCGCCGGCACGGGTCCGATGCCGTCGCGGGCTGAGCGCGCCGCCGCCGTCCCGTCCTCCGGCGGCCGTCCCGCGTGATGGCGCTGCCGTGGATGACGCTCCTGCTCCACGCACCGACCGTCGTGGAGGCCGCGCGAAAGCTCTACGAGACGGCGCGACGGCCACCGGCGCCATCGCCGCTCCCGCCGGGCGCTCCCGTCGCCGCCCAGATCGAGTCGCTGCGCCAGGCGGTCGACGCGCTGGTGGAGCGAGAGGTGCAGCACGCGGCCGTCCTGGCGGACCTGGCCCGGCAGGTGGAGGTGCTGCGCGCGCGGCTGGTGCTCGCCCTGCTGGCCGCGGCCACGGCCGTGGCGCTGGCCCTGGCCGCCGTCGGCCTCGCGGTCTGGCGCTGACGCGGGCGGCCGGCTCGATCTAGCGGGCGCGCTGGATCGCCTCCCACACGCGCGCGGGGGAGGCCGGCATGTCGAGCTCCCGCACGCCGAGCGACGCCAGCGCGTCCATGACCGCGTTGACCACCACCGCGAGCGCGCCGACCGTGCCCGCCTCGCCGGCGCCCTTGGCGCCGAGCGGGTTCAGCGCGGTCGGGACCGGGTTGGACTCGACGACGATGTCGCAAAGATCGTCGGCGCGCGGCATCGCGTAGTCCATGAAGGAGCCCGTGAGCAGCTGGCCGGAGTCCGCCGCGTAGACGACCTCCTCCATCAGCGCCTGACCGAGGCCCTGCGCGATGCCGCCGTGGATCTGGCCCTTCAGGGTGAGCGGGTTGATGACGGTCCCGACGTCGTCGACGACGGTGTAGCGCGCCACCGAGACGGCGCCGGTCTCGGGATCGACCTCCACCTCGCAGACGTGGCAACCGTTCGGCCACGTGTCGCTCGGCGGGACGAACGTGCCCGTCTCGTAGAGGCCCGGCTCGACGCCCGGCGGCAGCTGCGCCGGCTGGAACGCCGCGCGCGCCACTTCCGCGATGCCGACGGCGCGGTCCGTGCCGACGACGCGAAAGCGTCCGTCGGCGAAGACGACGTCCGCGTCGGCGGCCTCCAGCATCTTCGCCGCGACCTTCCGGCCCTTGGCCACGATCTTGTCGGCGGCCGTCCACAGCGCGGTACCGCCGATCACGGTCGAGCGAGACCCCATGCGGCCCATGCCGAAGCCGACCTGGTCGGTGTCGCCGTCGACGAAGCGCACGGCGGCGGGGTCGAGTCCGAGCCGCTCGTGCAGGATCTGCTTGAAGGTCGTCTCGTGGCCCTGCCCCTGGTTCTTGGTGCCCATGAAGACGCTGGCCGTCCCGCTCGGCGCGAAGCGGATCTCGGCGAACTCCGGCTGCGGGCCCGCCGCGCGCTCGATCGCGTTCACCACGGCCAGGCCCCGCAGCCGCCCGCGCGCCCGCGCGGCCTCTCGGCGGGCGGGGAAGCCCGCGACGTCCGCGAGCTTCAAGGCCTTCTCCATGCCGCCGGCGAAGTCGCCGCAGTCGTAGGTGACGCCGAGGGCGGTCCTGAACGGCAGCGTCGCGGTCGGGATGAGGTTGCGCCGCCGCAGCTCGACGGCGTCGACTCCGAGCTCCCGCGCCGCGTCGTCGATCAGCCGCTCGATCACGTAGGTGGCCTCGGGACGGCCGGCGCCGCGGTAGGGCGCCGTGGGATTGGTGTGGCTCAGCACGCTCGTGACGCGCACGTGCGCGGCCGGGATCGCGTACACGCCGACCAGGGTCGCCACGTTGCTGAAGGTGGCGAGGAGGTTCCGGTCGGACGACACGTAGGCGCCGACGTTGGCCAGCGTCCGCACGCGGAGGGCGACGAAGCGGCCGTCGGCGTCGAGCGCCAGCTCGGCCTCGGTGACGTTGTCGCGCGCGTGCTCGTCGGCGGGGATCGCCTCGCGGCGCTCGCAGACCCACTTCACGGGGCGGCCGAGCTTGCGCGCCGCCCAGAGCACCAGCCGGTGCTCGGGGTACTGCCAGCCCTTGGTGCCGAACCCGCCGCCGACGTCGCCGGCCACCACGCGGATGCGGTGCTCCGGGACCCGGAGGATGTTGGTCGCCAGCGCGCTCCGCACGCGGTGCGGATACTGCACGTCGGCGTGAAGCGTGTAGCGTTCCTCGACCGGGTCCCACGCGCCGAGGGCGCCGCGCGGCTCCAGGTACTGCGCGTAGACACGCGTGATGACGTAGCGGCGGCGCACGACCCGGTGGGCGCCCGCCAGCGCGGCCTCCGTCGCGGCGCGGTCGCCCGCCTCGTAGACGTTCGAGACGTTGTCGGGGCACTCGTCCCACACCGCGGGGGCGCCCGGGCTCGCGGCGGTCGCGGTCGCCGTCACCGCGGGCAGCGGCTCGTAGTCGATCCGGACGCGCTCGGCGGCATCCTCCGCCTGCGCGCGCGTCTCCGCGACGACGAGCGCGATCGGGTCGCCGACGTACTTCACGCGCCCGCGCGCCAGGCCGCGGTGCGGCGGCGCGAACATCGGCGAGCCGTCGGGCCGCACCCGCTTCAGCGTCATCTTCATGGTGCCGAGCTCGTCGCCGAGGTCCGCCCCCGTGAAGACGGCGAGGACGCCCGGCATGGCAGTTCCGCCGGCGGTGTCGATGCCGCGGATCGCCGCGTGCGCGTGCACGGAGCGGACGACGACCATGTGCGCCTGGCCCGGCAGGCCGACGTCCTCGTGATAGCGGCCACGCCCGCGCAGCAGGCGGCCGTCCTCGAACCGGGTGACCGGCTGGCCGATCCCGAACCGCGTCATGCGGCGACGCGCGTCGGCCGGCGCTCCGCCCACGGCCGCGCCGCTTCGAGCTGCGCGGCGAGCCGGAACAGCAGCGCCTCGTCGCCGAACGGCGCCACGAACTGCACGCCGATCGGGAGGCCGTCGCGCGACCACGCGAGCGGCACCGACATGGCGGGGTTGCCGCTGGCGTTGAAGAGCGAGGTGAAGGCGATGCTGCGGAGGAGCGCCTCGTAGAAGCCGTCGACGTCGTCGCTGCTCATGTCGAGCACGCCGAGCGGGTAGGGGGTGCACGCCATGGTCGGCGTGATGAGCACGTCGTGGCGCGCGAAGAAGCGCCCGACGGCCCGTCCGGCCCGATGGATGACCAGGATCGAGCGGGCGTAGTCGGCGGCGGTGAACCGCGCGGCGTCCTGGACGCGGCGCCAGGTCTCCGGCTCCACGTCCTCCTCGGCGATCGGACGGCCGCGCGCGGCGCCGCGGAGGTCGAGCGCGCTGCGCACGTTCGCGGCCACCACCACGCGCTGCGCGTGCGCGAGCGCCTCCGCGTCGATCTCCGGCCGCGCCTCCTCGACGCGATGGCCGAGCCGCTCGCACAGCCGGGCCGCCGCCGTCGCCGCCTCGGCGCACTCGGCGTCGACGTGCCTGCCGTTCCACGGCGTCGTGGCGAGCGCCACCCGCAGCGGCCCCGGGTCCCGGCCGACCTCGGCCAGGAACGGTCCGGCCGGCGGCGGCGCCCAGTACGGATCGCCGACGTCGGGCCCGGCCGTCGCGTCGAGCAGGGCGGCGCTGTCGCGCACGGTGCGGGTGATGGCGTGCGCGACGGAGGCGCCGCTCCAGCCCTCGCCGGCGTCGGGCCCCATCGGGTTGCGCGCCCGCGTCGGCTTGAGGCCGAACAGCCCGCAGCACGAGGCGGGGATGCGGATGGATCCCCCGCCGTCGCTCGCGTGCGCCATCGGCAGCATGCCGCTCGCCACGGCCGCGGCCGCGCCACCGCTGGAGCCGCCCGCGCTGTAGCCGAGGTTCCACGGGTTGCGCGTCGGGCCGAAGAGCCGCGGCTCGGTCGAGGTCGCGATCCCCAGCTCCGGCGTGTTCGTCTTGCCGAAGATCACGAGGCCCGCCCGCTTGAGCCGCGCGGTGATCTCGCTGTCGTGGTCGGCCACGGCGTCGGCGAACGCGCGGCTGCCGGCGCTGGTGACGGCGCCCGCGTAGAGGGCGCCGATGTCCTTCAGGAGGTACGGGACGCCGGTGAACGGCCCTCGCGGCAGCCCGGCCTCGATCGCCGCGCGCGCGGAGTCGTACAGGCGCGCGACGACCGCGTTCAGCGTGGGGTTCAGCGCCTCGACGCGCGCGATGGCGGCGTCGAGCAGCTCCTTGGCGCTCACCTCCCGGCGGCGGACGAGCTCGGCGAGGCCCAGCCCGTCCTCGCGGTCGAGCAGCGCGTCGACGCTCATGCGCCGGCGCGCTCGAGCACGGTGCGCGCGAGCCCGAGCTGCTCGCCGGCCGCGAGCACCTCGCCCCACGTGGTGTCGTCCACGTCGATGCCGTCGCGCTGCCGGCGCTCGCGCGCGAGCCGCTCCGGATCGCCGGGGACCAGGACGGGCGCGGCGCCGTCCGCTGGCGGCGAGGCCTTGACGTACTCGACGAAGCCGTCGATCTCGCGACGCAGCCAGTCGACCCCGGCCAGCCGGGCCGGGTCGACCAGGACGGAGAACATGTTGTTGATGGTTCCGCCCATGCGGGGGTTGCCCGGCTGGATGGTCGGGCCGCCGGACAGCGCGCCGGCCAGGAGCTCCGTCACGACGGCCAGCGCGTACCCCTTGTGCCCGCCGAAAGGCAGCAGGGCGCCCTGCGGCTCGCGGTACATGACGTTCGGGTCGCGCGTCGGACGTCCGGTCTCGTCGATGAGCACGCCCGCGTCGACCGGCTTGCCCTCGTTCTTCGCCACGCGGACCTTGCCCATGGCGATGGCGCTGGTCGCCATGTCCAGGAGGATCGGCGGCTGGCGCTCGGTGCCGGGGAACCCGATGCACACGGGATTCGTGACGAACCGCGCGTCGGTGCCGCGGAAGGGCGCCACCAGCGCCCGGTGGTCGGTGACGTTGACGAAGTGGAGCGACACGAGGCCGGCCGCGCTCGCCAACTCGCCGTACGCGCCGACCCGGCCGATGTGATGGGCGTTGGCGAGCGTCAGCGCCACCACGCCGGTCTCGCGGCAGCGGGCGATGGCGGCGGCGACCGCCTCGCCGGCGACGGCGCGGCCGTAGCCGCGCTGGCCGTCGAACATCAGCGTCGGCCCGTCGTCCTTGACGGTCTTCACGCGGGTGTTCGGTATGACCAGCTTGGCGAGCACGTGGCGCACGTAGGCGGGAATCATGCCGATGCCGTGACTGTCGTGGCCGGCAAGGTTTGCCTCGACCAGATGGTCGGCGACCAGCCGTGCTTCCTCGGCCGAGCTGCCGCCGGCTCGTATGACGGCGCCTCCGATCGCTCGCAGACGGTCCGCGGTGTGACGCATCCTCGGTGGTCTCCCTCTCGCGACATCGGCGATGTCGGCGCGCAGACGCTACGCCCTGGCGCCGACATCGTCAAGACGACGATTTCGCTTGAAGGCCCCACATCTCGTTGCTAGAGTGCGGGTCGGTGCAACCCGTAGCACGATCCTCAACGACCGAGCACGATTCCTTCATCGTCGTCGTGCCTGCCAAGGAGTCTTCGCTGTTCGAGTATCTCGAGCGGCGTTTCAAGGGCGATCCCGCGGTGTCGGTGGTTCTCGACCGGCGGGCGACTCAGCGACCAAGCCCCGCGGTCGCGTCGCGCAGTGTCGTACTCGTCATGGGCGTCACCGTCATCTGCCGCGGGGATGCGACGACGGTCGAGCCCGAGTGCGTCCAGTCAACGGGTCAGGATGAGGAGGGGGGAACGAGCATGAGTGATGGTCAGGAGATGTTGGAGGATCGGCAGCGCGTGGATCGATGGCTGGAGGAGAGCCAGTACCTGCTCGGGCGTCTGATTCCGGGCTATCTCGACGATCGCGACCGCCTGCGCGTGCGGCTCGTGAGCGCCGAGGCGGAGAGCGACCGTCTTCGCCAGGAGATCGAGGCCCTGCGCCGCGATCTCGCCGGCCTCCAGGGTGAGCTGCAGTACCAGCGCAGCGAGCAGACGGCGGCGGCGGAGGCGTTTGCGTCGGTGCTCAACCAGCTCACCGAGCTCCAGAAGCCGCTCGGCGAGGTGCACCGCCGGCTGGCGGCGGCCGTGCAGCCGGGGATGATCAACGGCGGCGTGCACGCCTGAGGTGGGGAGGGCAGCCTCCCCGACCTCCGGGGAGGCTGCCCTCGCGCCGGCGTCACGCCAGTGGCGGCCGCCGGCTGGCGAAGCCCGTCGCCTGCTCGAACGCGTGCGCCAGCTGCAGCACGCCCCACTCGTCCTGATGCCGCCCCACGATCTGCAGTCCGACCGGTAGGCCGTCGGCGGTGAAGCCGCCCGGCACCGAGATGGCGGGCAGGCCCGTCACCGTGACGTCGGAGCAGGCCCGCATCCAGTCGATGTAGGTCGGAAGCCGCACGCCGTCGATCTCGCTCACGTAGGGCTCGGTGACGTCGAACGGCGGCACCTGGGTGGAGGGCAGCACCAGGAACTCGTGACGCTCCATGAAGACGCGGACGCGGTGGTAGAGCGCCGTCCGCTTCACCTCCGCGTCGCCCACGTCGCGCGCGCTGAGCCGGTCGGCCTGCTCGATGTTCCAGACGACCGTGTCCTTCATCCGGCCGCGGTGCTCCGCGAGCAGTGGCCCGTACCGCGCCGCGAACGCCACCGCGCGCCACGTCTGGAAGATCTCGCGCGCGTCCGTGAAGTCCGGCTCGCCGTCCTCGACGAGGCAGCCGAGCGTCTCGAAGGTCTTCCGCTGCGGCTCGAGGGCCGCCGTCACCCGCCGGTCGATCGGCAGGCCGCCGAGATCCCGGCTCCACGCCACGCGGACGCCCCGGAAGTCGCGGTCGAGCGGCGCGCGGAAGCGCTCCCCCGGCTCCCGGACGGCGATCGGCGACCTCGGATCGGGGCCCGCGATCGCGCTCAGCAGCAGGGCGGCGTCGGCCACCGTCCGCGCCATCGGGCCCTGCACGCTGAACGGCATCCACGCCGACGCGCTCGGCCAGACGGGAACGCGTCCCGGTGCCGGGCGCAGGCCGACGACGTTGCAGAAGGCGGCCGGGTTGCGGAGCGAGCCACCCATGTCGCTGCCGTCGGCGATGGGCACCAAGCCGCAGGCCAGCGCCACCGCCGCGCCGCCGCTCGATCCGCCGCACGTCTTGGTGAGGTCGTAGGGGTTCAGCGTGCGGCCGAAGACCTCGTTGAACGTCTGCGAGCCGGCGCCGAACTCCGGCGTGTTGCTCTTGCCGAGCGTCACCGCGCCCGCCGCGCGAAGACGCTCGACGATCAGGGCGTCCTCGTCGGGCACGTGATCCCGGTAGATCGGCGACCCGTACGTCGTCCGGATGCCGCGCGTGGGCACCAGGTCCTTGTGGACGACCGGCAGGCCGAAGAGCGGCCCCGGTGTCTCACCGCGCGCCAGCGCGGCGTCCCGGGCCCGCGCCTCCTCGAGCGCGCGCTCGGCGGTCAGGGTGACGATGGCGTTGACCTTCGGGTTCACGCGATCGATCTGGGCGAGGTGCGCGCGGACGACCTCGGTGACCGAGACCTCCCGGCGGGCGATGCGTCGCGCGAGCTCGACGGCCGTGGTGAAGCAGAGCTCCGCGGTCATTGTAGCGGGCGCGCCGAGGCCGGCTCGAACCGCAGGCGGGCTGTTCGAGGCGGGCGGGGCTTCATGCGGTCCGGGGCTCGATCGGCGTCGGGAGGCCGTGGCGGGCCTCGATCACCTCGGCGGCGTCGAGGCACAGATCCTCGCGGTAGCGGCTGCCGATGACCTGCACGCCGAGCGGCACGCCCTCCGTCAGCCCGCACGGCACCGCCACCGCCGGCAGGCCGAGCAGGTTGACCGCGACCAGCAGCCGCTGCGCACGGAGCAGGCGCGCCGTCCTCTCCGCGTCCGCCACGTCGAAGCCGACCGCCAGCGGCGGCTCCGTCGATACCGGTCCGACGACCAGCGTGTAGCGCTCCAGGAAGAGCATCCACTCGCGGACGTGGCGTGTGCGCTCGGCGAGCGCGCGCATGTACGCCTCCAGGCCGAGGTCGGGGACGGCGTCGAGCAGGAGCTCGGTGCAGCGGTTCAGATCGTCGCCGCCGTACCTCCGGATGTAGGGCAGCGTGACGTGGCGCATCTCGTTGAGCACGATCGTCGCCCAGGCGGCGGCCACGCCGTCGACGGCGGGCGGCTCGACCTCGTCGACCGCGTAGCCTGCCTCCGCCAGGGCCAGACCCGCCGCGCGCACGGCGGCGGCGACGGCGCGGTTCACGCCCTGCCGGGCGGGATCCACGGTCAGCGCCACGCGAAGCGGGCGGGACGGGGCCGGCCCGTCGAGCGGGACGCCGGCCCACCACGGATCGCGCGGATCACGCGATGCCATCGCCGCGAGCCCGAGCCGCACGTCGGCCACGCGGCGGGCGAGCGGGCCCTGCACCGACATGAGCTGGTGACCGAGCGGCCGCTCCTCCGTCGACGTCGCGTTGTACGCCGGCACGCGCCCGAGCGTCGGCCGGATGCCGGCCACGCCGCAGCAGTAGGCGGGATAGCGGATGGAGCCGCCGAGGTCGTTGCCGTG
>DASUPA010000103.1:0-4642 GCA_036276335.1 Candidatus Methylomirabilota bacterium
GGGCACCCCGGCGGAGCCGTGGCGCCCCTCGAAATACTCCGACAGGCTCAGGGCGCCCGCCGATACCCCATGGTGGCTCGGGGCACCCCGGCGGAGCCGTGGCGCCCCCCTCGAGACACTCCGACAGGCTCCCAGGCGCCCCGTCCCCGGGGCGCCTCCGAGCAACGCGTCCGGGCCGGCCGCGCCCAAGCGCGGGCGGACGGCTTGCGCCGGCGGGACGTCCGGAGGACAGTGGGTGGTGAGCCCCGCTCGGCTCGCGGAGCCGATATGTCCACCTCCCTGACTCGCTGCCCCGCCTGCGGCGCGACCAACCGCGTGCCCGCCGAGAAGCTCGCCGCCGGCCTGCGGCCGGTGTGTGGTCGCTGCAAGGCCCCCTTGGCGCGACCGGCCGCGCCGGTGACGGTCACCGACGCGACGTTCGCCGCCGAGGTCGAGCAGTCGCCGCTGCCCGTCGTCCTCGACCTGTGGGCGGCATGGTGCGGACCGTGCCGGACCCTCGCGCCGATCATCGAAGAGCTGGCGAGCGAGATGGCGGAGCGGGTCCGCTTCGCGAAGCTCAACGTCGACGAGAACCCGACCACCGCGTCGCGCTTCAACGTTCGCAGCATTCCCACGCTGCTCGTGCTCCGCGGGGGCCGCGAGGTCGACCGGATCGTCGGCGTCCATCCCAAGGCGGCGCTCGCCCGCCGGCTGGAGCAGCTGACCGCCTGACGCTGCGCGTCAGGCGGCGCGCCACTCGCGGGCCTCTCCGTTGCACCGCACCGGCACGATCGTCGGATCGTGGCGATGAGGGGAGGAGACGACATGGCGAAAGTCATCGGGATCGATCTCGGGACCACCAACTCGGTCGTGGCGGTGATGGAGGGCGGCGACCCCGTCGTCATCCCCAACCAGGAAGGAAGTCGGCTCACCCCCTCCGTCGTGGCCTTCGCCCGGGACGGCGAGATCCTCGTCGGCCAGGTCGCCAAGCGCCAGGCGATCACGAACCCCGAGAACACGGTGTTCTCGATCAAGCGCTTCATGGGGCGCCGGCACGGCGAGGTGCAGGAGGAGGTCAAGAAGGTGCCCTACAAGGTCGCCGCGGGCCCGAACGGCGACGTCCGCATCGCGATCCGCGGCCGGCAGTACTCGCCGCCGGAGATCTCCGCCATGATCCTCCGCAAGCTGAAGGAGGCGGCCGAGGCGTACCTGGGCGAGAAGGTGAGCCAGGCCGTCATCACGGTGCCCGCCTACTTCAACGACAGCCAGCGCCAGGCCACCAAGGACGCCGGCACCATCGCCGGCCTCGACGTGCAGCGCATCATCAACGAGCCGACCGCCGCCGCGCTGGCGTACGGCCTGGACAAGAAGACGGACGAGGAGATCGCCGTCTACGACCTGGGCGGCGGCACCTTCGACATCTCGATCCTGGAGCTGGGCCAGGGCGTGTTCGAGGTGAAGGCGACCAACGGCGACACCCACCTCGGGGGCGACGACTTCGACCAGCGGGTCATCGACTGGATCGCCGACGAGTTCCAGCGCGAGAACGGCATCGACCTCCGGAAGGACCGGATGGCCCTGCAGCGGCTGAAGGAGGCCGCCGAGCGGGCGAAGATCGAGCTCAGCTCGACGCTGCAGACGGAGATCAACCTGCCGTTCATCACCGCCGACGCCACCGGTCCGAAGCACCTCGTGCTGCCGCTGACGCGCGCGAAGCTCGAGTCCCTCGTGGACGATCTGATCCAGCGCACGGTCTCCCCGTGCGAGCAGGCGATGAAGGACGCCGACGTCGCGGCGAGCGACATGGACGAGGTGATCCTCGTGGGCGGCCAGACGCGCATGCCGAAGGTCCAGCAGGTGGTCACGCGGCTGTTCGGCAAGGAGCCGCACAAGGGCGTCAACCCGGACGAGGTGGTCGCCATCGGCGCCGCCATCCAGGCCGGCGTGCTGGCGGGCGACGTCAAGAACGTCGTGCTGCTCGACGTGACGCCGCTCTCGCTCGGGATCGAGACCCTGGGCGGCGTGATGACCCCGCTCATCCCCCGCAACACGACGATCCCGACGCGCAAGAGCGAGGTCTTCAGCACCGCCGCCGACAACCAGACGTCCGTGGAGGTGCACGTGCTCCAGGGCGAGCGGCCGATGGCGCGCGACAACCGCACGCTCGGGCGCTTCAACCTGGTGGGCCTTCCGCCGGCCCCGCGCGGCACGCCGCAGATCGAGGTGGCGTTCGACATCGACGCCAACGGCATCCTCAACGTGTCCGCGAAGGACGTCGCGACCGGCCGGCAGCAGCAGATCACGATCACGGCGTCGTCGGGGCTGAGCAAGCAGGACGTCGAGCGCATGGTGCGCGAGGCCGAGGCCAACGCCGGCGAGGACGCGCGCCGTCGCCAGGAGATCGAGCTGCGCAACCAGACTGACGCGCTCGTGTACTCGACCGAGCGCGCGCTCGCGGAGCACGGCGCGCGGCTCTCGGCCGGCGAGCGCGGCGCGGTGGACCAGGCGCTGGCCGAGGCCCGCGACGCGCTGAGCTCCGAGGACGCCGAGCGCCTGCGGCGCGCCCAGGAGGGCCTGACGCGCGCGTCGCAGACGCTGGCCGCGGCGACGCAGCGGCAGGGGGGCGAGGCGTCGGGACCGTCCGGGGCGCCGCCCGGGGGCCCGGCGCGCGAGGGGACGCCGCACGAGGGCGAGATCGTGGACGCGGAGTTCGAGGACATCGACGACGAGCGCAAGGCGAGCTAGGACCCGGGTTGCGCGGGCGCGGCGCCCACGCCAAGATGGGCGCCGATGGGGCGACTGGACGATCGCGTGGCGCTGGTCACCGGGGCGAGCCGCGGCTTCGGCCGGGCGATCGCGCTGGCATTCGGCCAGGCGGGAGCCGACGTGGTCGTCAACTACCGCACGGACGGCGTCGCCGCGGCCGAGGTGACGGCGGCGCTGGAGAAGCTGGGACGCCGGTCGCTCGCCGTCCAGGCCGACGTCGGCATCGCCGGCGACGTCCGGCGGCTCGTCGACGCCGCGCTGGCGCGCTTCGGGCGCGTCGACATCCTCGTGAACAACGCGGGGATCATGGAGCGCGGCCTCTTCGCCGACGTGCCCGTCGACCGCTACGCGCGCATGCTGACCACCAACGTGACGGGCACCATGCTGTGCACGCGGGCGGCCTTGCCCGCGATGATCGAGCGGCGCTACGGCCGGATCGTCAACCTGAGCTCGCAGCTCGCCCGCGCCGGTGTCGGCACCGGCGGCTTCGCCGCCTACGCGGCGACCAAGGGCGCGATCGAGGCCTTCACGCGCGCGCTCGCGCACGAGGTCGGCGAGCACGGGATCACCGTCAACGCGATCGCGCCCGGCGGGATCGACACCGACATGAGCCGCGCCGTGATGACGCCCGAGTACCGCGCGCGGCGGATCAAGGAGCTCCCCGTGCGGCACCTGGGAACCCTCGACGACGTGGCGTACTGCGCGCTGGTCCTGGCCGACGAGGCCGGCGGCTATCTCACCGGCCAGGTGCTGCAGCCGAACGGCGGCTGGGTGATGCCATGATCGAGCGCCGTCCGTTCGGCCGGACCGGCCACGACAGCACCGTGACGCTCTTCGGGGGCGCGGCCCTGGCGCGGGCCAGCCAGGCCGAAGCCGATCGAGCGCTCGACGTCCTGCTGCGCTACGGCGTCAACCACATCGACACCGCCGCCCGGTACGGCGACTCCGAGCTGCGCATCGGCACCTGGATGGCGCGGCATCGCTCGCAGTTCTTCCTCGCCACCAAGACGGGCTCGCGCACCGCGCGGGAGGCGCGCGAGGACATCCATCGCTCGCTGGAGCGGCTGCGGGTGGACCACGTCGATCTGATCCAGCTGCACTCGCTCGCCCATCCCGACGACTGGGAGCAGGCGATGGGCGAGGGCGGCGCGCTCGAGGCCGCCGTGCGGGCGCGCGACGAGGGGCTCGTCCGCTTCATCGGCGTCACGGGCCACGGCTGGACGATCGCCGCCGTGCACCGGCGCAGCCTCGCGCGATTCGACTTCGACTCCGTCCTGCTGCCGTACAATTTCTTCATGGCGCAGGATGCGCGCTACCGCGCCGCGTTCGAGGATCTCCTGGCCGTCTGCCGCGAGCGCAACGTGGCCGTGCAGGTCATCAAGACCCTCGCCCGCGGCCCGTGGGCGACCGCCGACCGCACGCGCACGACCTGGTACCAGCCGCTGGAGGACCAGGCGGACATCGATCGCGCGGTGCACTGGGCGCTCGGCCTGCCGTGGATCCACATCAACACCGTCGGCGATCTCGCGCTGCTGCCGAAGGTGCTCGCCGCCGCCGACCGCTTCGAGCGGCGCCCCGCGGACGAGGCGATGGCCGCGATGCTGCAGGCCTCGCGCATGACGTCGCTGTTCGGCCTGCCCACCTGATCACCGCGCCCTCACGCCAATAGTTTCGCGATGCGCTGGCGGGTCGGCGCGTCGGGCAGGGGATCGAGCCCGGCCTGCATGTTGTCCTCCAGGTGCTCGCGACGACTCGTGGCGGGGATGACGCACGTCACCGCCGGCTGCGCCACGATCCACTTCAGGAACAGCTGCGCCCAGGTCTGGCACCCGATCTCGGCCGCCCACGGCGGCACCGCTCGTCCGCGCACGCGGCGGAACAGGCCGCCCTCGGCGAA
>DASUPA010000104.1:0-5556 GCA_036276335.1 Candidatus Methylomirabilota bacterium
GCTTCGAGGGCATGGTGGGTCGCCACCCGGAGATGGTGCGCGTGTACCAGCTCGTCACCCAGATCGCGCCGACGCCGACGACCGTGCTGATCACGGGCGAGAGCGGCACCGGCAAGGAGCTGATCGCACGGGCCATCCACCACAAGAGCGAGCGCGCCGCGCAGCCCTTCGTGGCCGTCAACGTGGCCGCCATTCCGGAGACGCTGATCGAGTCGGAGCTGTTCGGGCACGAGAAGGGGGCGTTCACGGGTGCGCACGCCCGGCGGCTCGGTCGCTTCGAGCTGGCCCAGGGCGGCACGGTCTTCCTGGACGAGATCGGCTCCCTGCGGCTCGATCTGCAGGCGAAGCTCCTGCGCGTGCTCCAGGAGCGCCAGATCGAGCGCGTGGGCGGCCAGCGGACCGTCCCCGTCGACGTCCGCGTGCTGGCCGCCACCAACGTCAACCTCAAGGCCGCCGTCCGCGCGCGGACCTTCCGCGATGACCTGTACTACCGGCTGAACGTCGTCCCCATCCACGTGCCGCCGCTGCGCGAGCGGCGCGAGGACATCCCGTACCTCGTGGAGCACTTCGTCCGGAAGGCGGCGCGCGAGTGCAATCGCGACGTCCGGTCGGTCTCGGCCGGCGCCCTCGAGGTCCTGTCGCGCTACGACTGGCCCGGCAACGTCCGGGAGCTCGAGAACGTCATCCACCGCGCCGTCGTGCTGGCCTCGAGCCCCGTGCTGCACCTGCCCGACGTGCCGCTCGACGTGGCCATGCCCGAGATGGGCGCGCGGCTCACCGAGGACGACGGCTTGCCGCTGCGCGAGGCGTGCGACCGGTTCGAGCGCCAGTACGTGCTGCGCGTGCTCGAGCGCGTGCAGTGGAACGTGAGCCGCGCCGCGCGCCTGCTGGGCGTCCACCGCAACACCGTGCTCGCGAAGCTGTCCGGCTGGAACGTCCAGCGCCCGGGTGACGGCCGGCCGCCCGGCGCTCAGTCCAGCGCCACGAACGCGTAGACGGCGCCGAGCAGGCGCAGGGCGTCCCTCACGCCGGCGAGCCCCGCCGCCGCGCCCTCCACGTGGCCGATCGTGCCCACGAGCACCACCCGCGTGTCGTCGGGGCGCGCGGCGGCCAGGCGCAGGCTCTCCGTGTAGGGCACGGCGCGATCGTCCCGGCCGTGGACGAGCAGGATCGGCGCGCGGACCTGCCCCACCACGCGCGCCGGCGAGAGCGCGTCGAGGAGCTCGCGCGTGGCCTCCGGCAGCGCGTCGAGCGCCGCGTCCACGCGGGCCGGATCGCCGGTGGCGAGCGCGTCGCGCAGGGCCGGGTCCGCCAGCTCCGCGTTGACGTCGAGCACGGCGCGCGCGCGCGTCGCGTCGAGCGCCACCCGGCCGCGGGCGTCCTCCCACGAGTACTCGCCGGTGAGGTGGAACCGGATCAGCTCCAGCGCCGAGGCGTAGGCGCCGAGCCCGAGCACGAGGGCAATGCGGTCTCGTGCGGCCGGATGCGCGGCGGCCAGGAATGCGGGGGCGGCGCCGACGCTCACGCCGACGACGCGGGCCCGTCCCGGCCGAGCGCCGAGCGCGGCGAGCACCGGCCGCGCGTCCTCGGGGCGCAGCCGGCCGCGCGTGAGGCCCGGGATCGTGGGCACGGCGACGTCGAAGCCCGCGCGCGCCAGCAGGTCCGCCGCGCGGCGCAGGCGGGGGTCGTCCTTGCCCGCGGTGGTCAGGCCGTGCACGAGGACGAGCGGCGCGCCGGCCGTCAGGCCGGGCCGGAACCGGTCGGTGGCCGCGTCGAGCGCGCCGGCGCGCGGCGCGGGCGTCAGGATCGTGAGCGCGGGCAGCGTGCCGTCGGCAAGGAACTCGATCAGGAACAGCAGGGCGACGACGAGGGACCGCGCCGCCGGGATGACGGGCGCGGCGAGCACGAGAGCGGCGGCGAAGCGGGGGAGCCGGCTCCCTACTTGCGGTTGACGCACTTCACGAGGCGCCACCCGTTGAACATGTTGACCTTCTGCACCAGCTCCGGGGTGAGCCCGACCGTGGCCAGCAGCGGCTTCATGGCGAGGTTGGACTTCCAGCCGAGCCGCGTGCACACGGGGGCGACGAGGTCCTCGGCTCGGCTCGTGATCCGGCCGTCGCTGCGGAAGTGGTTGAGGATCACGATCACTCCCCCCGGCTTCACCACGCGCCGCATCTCGCGCAGCACCGCCACCGGATCGGGCACCGCCGAGATGGTGTACGTGGCCAGCGCCTTGTCGAACTCGTTGTCCGCGAAGTCGAGCGACGTCGCGTCCATGACCTTCAGCGTGACGTTCGGCATCGCGAGGTTCTGCACGCGCTCCACGGCCTTGTCGAGCATCTCGGAGGAGAGATCGATGCCGGTGAGCCGGGTCAGGGGCGGATAGAGCGGCAGGTTGAGCCCGGTGCCGATCCCGACTTCCAGCACGGTGTCGCCGGGCGTCAGCGCCAGCTGCGCGACGGCCGCCGTGCGGCCGGGCGCGAAGATCCAGTCGAACACGAAATCGTAGACCGGAGCCAGCAGCTCGTACGCGCGCTCGACCTGCCTCTTCTCCAACGCTACGTCCACGTGTTCGCCTCCCGCGTGCTGGATTCGAGGCCGGGCGGTTTCCGGCGTATTTTACCCGGCCGCCTCTCGCATGCCAAGCCGCTTGTCGCTAGAGCAGGAACCCGATCAGCAACGTCGCCAGACCGAGGAACGATAGGAAGCCGAAGACGTCCGTGAACGTCGTGGTGATGACCCCGGAGGCGATCGCGGGATCGACCCGGAACGCCTTCAGCGCGACGGGCACCAGCGTGCCCACCACGGCCGCGACCAGCATGTTGATGATCATCGCGACCCCGAGGATGACGGCGAGCAGCCAGTGCCCCTTCCACAGATAGGCGATCACAGCAATCACGAGGCCGTTGACAGCACCCGTCGTCAGTCCCAGCCAGGCCTCCTTGTTGAGCACGCGGCGCAGCACGCCGGACGTCAGGTCCCCGACGGCCAGCCCGCGAACGACCACGGTTGCGGTCTGCGTCGTGCCGATGCCGCCCATGGAGGCGACGATCGGCATGAAGACCGCCAGGGTGGCCAGCGCCTGGATGGACGGCTCGAACAGCCCGATGACGGACGCGGCGAGCACCGCCGTGGCGAGGTTCACGAGCCGCCAGATCATCCGCGTCCGGAACACCTGACGCGGCGGGTCGAGCACCGTCTCGTCCCCGCCGGCGCCGCCGAGGCGCTGGATGTCCTCGGTCGCCTCCTCGTCGATCACGTCGATCACGTCCTTCGCGCTGATGGCCCCGACGAGCCGGCGCTGACGGTCGACGACCGGCACCTCGAGCAGGTTGGATCGCCGCGCGAGCTGCGCGACCTCTTCCTGGTCGGTGTCGACGCCGACGCTCTCGACCTCGTCGCTGCGGATCGTGCGGATGGGCGTGGCGGGATCGGCGGTGAGCAGGCGATGGAGCGGCACGAGGCCCACCAGGTGGTCGTGCTCGTCCAGCACGTACAGGTAGAAGGCGTTGTCGCCGGTGGCGGACTTGCGGATGTGCTCGATGGCCTGCGCGACGGTGGCGCTCTCGTACACGGCGATGAAGCGGGTCGACATGAGGCGGCCGGCGGTCTTCTCGCCGTACTCGAGGAGCTCCTGGACCTCCTCGGACTTCTCCTCCTGCATGAGCTCGAGGAGCTTGTCCGCCTCCTCCCGCGGCAGCTCTTCTACGACGGCGACCACATGGTCGGAGGGCATCCCGTCGAGGATCCGCGAGATCTCGAGCTCGTCGAGCGCGCGCACCAGCTCCGTGCGCGTCGCGTCGTCCAGCTCGGAGAGCACCTGGCCGGCGTGCAGGGGGGCGAGGAGCCGGAACAGCTGCACCTGCTCGGCGAGCGGCTGCTCGCGCAGCGCGGTGGCGACGTCGGCGGCGTGCGCCTCCTCGAGGAGATCGGCGAGGCGGTCCGTGCGGCCCGCGCCGAGCAGCTCCTTGATCGACTCGGTGAGCCGCGCGGGCTCGTCCATCCTAGGTCCGGAGGGCGCGGGTGAAGCGCGTCACGATGCCGTGGGCGAGGGCGCGCGCCGTGGCCGCCCCGTGGCGCGCCCGCCAGTCGCGCAGCCGGATGACCGCCTTGGCCATCGACCGGTGACCGCCGGCGCCGCCCAGGTCGCCGAAGGCGGAGCGCACGACCTCGCCCGCGGCGCGCACGTAGCCGACGTTCCGCACGGACACGTGCAGCTCGCCGTGCACCGTGCCCGAGACGACCGACCACTCGGCGCCCTCGACCTGCAGGAAGAAGTCGGCGAACTGCGCGATCAGCTCGGGATAGGCCACGGGGCCGAGGTGCGCGAAGGCGACGCCGCTCACGACCTGCCGGTTCGCGATCGCGCGCGCGAGGACGTCGAGCGCCTCGTCCGGCAGCTCGGGCCGCTCGATCCGGCGCAGCGCCGAGCGGTTGGCGAGGCCGTGGACGTAGACGAACGCGTCCATGTCGGCGCGCGTGGCCCCGCGCTCGAGATGCTGGGTGTCGGCCTTGATGCCGTACAGCAGGGCGGTGGCGATCCGCTGGGGAAGCTTGGCGTCGACCGCGCGCAGGTACTCGGTGAGGATGGTCGCGGTGGCGCCGTAGGAGGGCCGGATGTCCTTCAGCGCGGCGCGCACCGGCGTCTCCTCCGGGTGATGGTCGACGACGAAGTCGACGCGCTCGATGCCCTCCTCGAAGAAGCTCGGCTGCGCGTCGACGATCGCCACCATGTCGTAGTCGTGGACCGCGCGCGGCTTGACGACCTCCACGTCGATGTCGAGCACCCGGGTCATCGCGCGGTTCTCCGGGCGCGTGATCGTCCCGAACGTGCCGACGGTGGCCGCCGTCCGGGTGCGGCCGAGCACCGCCTTGAGCGCCACCGCGGAGGCGATGGCGTCGGGGTCGGGATCGTCCTGCATGAGGATGAGCACCCGGCCGGCGCGCGCGAAGTGCGCCCGGACGCGCTCGACGCGCACGCGCGTCAGCGCGCGCTCGAGGAGCGGATCGAGCACGCGCTCGGCGAAGCCGTCCATCGAGTCGCCGAACGTGACGATCGGGGCCTCCGGGGCGGCGCGCCGGATGGTGGCCGCGACCCGGGCCTGACGGGGCCCGTCGACCGCGAGCAGGACGGGCTCGTGGCCGGTGCGGAAGGCGCGGTGGTAGAGCGCCTCGCGCTCCAGGTCACCGGCGAGGACGGCGCCGCCGCGCTGCGCGATCCGGGCGCGCGCCCGCGGCTGCTCCACGACGTGCAGGGCCTCGAAGTGCGAGGGCCCCGCGTCGGCCACCAGCCGCCAGAGGAAATCGTCGGGACAGACGAGGATGCTCCGCATCACGCCTGAAGTATGACCCGTGCCCCCGACTGCACAAGGCCTTTTCTTGCCGACGCCTCGCGGCGCCGGTCAGGCGGCGCGCGGCTGTGCCTCGCGGACCTGGTAGCGGTGCCGGTCGCCGTTGACACCCGGCAGCAGGCTCGGGCGGCGACCGTACCGTCCGAAGTACCAGGCCTCGAAGCATTCGCGGTGGTACGTGCCGGTGGAGGCCACGACCTGTGGC
>DASUPA010000105.1:0-10876 GCA_036276335.1 Candidatus Methylomirabilota bacterium
AGCCAGGCGCCCACGCACGGCAGCGTGCGCGGCGACTCGATGAACGCCACCGGCTTGACGGCGGCGGGCGGCGCGATGCTCACCAGCGGGAATGCGGGCAGGTCGACGGGGGCCGGCGGCAGCGGCAGCTCGATCGCGACCGCCGGCTTGTCGAGCGGGGCGTTGGCGAACGGGACCAGCCGCGCCAGGTCGGGCGCCGGCGGCTCCGCGGGCCGCGGCGCCGCCGCGACGAGCGCGAGCCAGAGGACCAGGAGACCGAGGGCGCGTAGTCTCACGAGTTGCTCCCCTTCTTCGGCGCGGGCTTCGGCGCCGGCTTCGCGGAAGGCTTGGCGGCCGGCTTGCCTTCCGGCGCGAGGCGCTCCTTCATCGCCTTCGCCCGTGCGCGGGCCCAGTCGCGCAGCGTGGCGTCCGGGCTACGGCTCACGACGGACTCGTACGCGGCGAGCGCCCCCTTCCACTGCTGCTGCTCCTCGCGCGCCAGCCCCAGCCCGGCCAGAGCACGGTACCGGACGCCGGTGTCCACGTCCTTGACCGCCGTGACCGCCTCGAACGCCTTGGCGGCCGGCGCGAACCGCTTCTGCTTCAGCTCCGACTCGCCGACGAGGAGGAGCGCCTCCGCCTTCACCGCCTCGTCGTCGCTCCTGGCCGCCTGCTGCGCGAGCGCCGTCGCGCTCTTCCAGTTCTTGTCCTGGAAGGCGGCATTGGCGCGATCGAGCGCCACGCGCTGCGTGAGGGCGTGGTCCGGGAACTCGGCGCTGAGGCGCTTCCAGGCCGCCTCCTGGTCCTTCGGCCGCGCCAGCTTCGTGGCGATCTGCGCGGCGCTGTAGAAGGCGTCCGCCGACGGCGGCTCCTGCTCCATCAAGACCTTGTAGGCCTCGAGCATCTCCTCGCGGTCGCCGGAGCGCGCCATCGTCTGCGCGAGCAGCCGCCTGGCGGCCGCGGCCTGCTCGTGGCCGGGGTTGGCCGCGACGAAGGCGCGCAGATCGGCGGCGCCGCCGCGCGCGTCACCGGTCGTCGTCTTCAGCCAGCCGAGCAGGAACTGCGCGTCGGGCCCGAGCCGCGAGCCGCCGTACTTCGTCGCGAACGGCTGCAGCAGCGCGAGCGCCTCCGAGTGCTGCTTGCGCTCGACGAGCAGGCGCGCGAGCTGAAGAGTGGCGGAGGCGGCCTGCTGGTGCTCGGGCCAGGTCCTCAGAAATTCGCGGAACCCGGCGATGGCCGGCTCGGTGGACTTCAGCTCGAGATCGCTCCAGGCGCGGCCGTAGACGGCGTCCGCGGCGAGCGGCGAGGCCGCGTCCGTGGAGACCACGTCGTCGTAGGCGCTGCGCGCCTCCGCGAAGCGCTTCAGGTGGAAGAGCGCCTCGGCCTCCCAGAAGCGCGCCTCCTGCGAGCGACCGGGCGCGGAGGACAGCGTCCGCGCGCGCCTGAACGCCTCCAGCGCGCCGTCGGCGTCGCCGGCCTTGAACCGCGCCTTGCCGAGCAGGAGCACGGCGTCCGGCAGCCGGGCGTCCTTCGGATACTGCGCGACGAAGCGCTCGAGCGTCCGGCGCGCGACGGGATAGAGGCCGTCGGCGAAGCTGCGCTCCCCCACGAGCCACA
The DNA here is from genome assembly GCA_036276335.1 of Candidatus Methylomirabilota bacterium. Classification (GTDB taxonomy): domain Bacteria; phylum Methylomirabilota; class Methylomirabilia; order Rokubacteriales; family CSP1-6; genus AR12. Next base: position 1,597 of record DASUPA010000105.1, read on the forward strand.
GGCGGTCGGCCTCGTCGAGGGCGGCGGCAGAAGAGACGACGGACAGGGCGACCAGGATCGACAGCGCGAGGCAGGCCGGAACACACGGCACGCGACGCATCACGGACAAAAGCGTACCACGGCTATGGTACCGTCACCGCGTGCGTTTGTGTGTCTTCGACCTCGACCACACCCTGGTCAACTCGCCGCTGGACCTGGCCGCGATGGCGCTGGAGATGCGGGAGCTCATCGAGCGGCACTGCGGGCCGCTGCCCGCACGGCCCGACCGCTACCGGGTCGGCGAGCTGATCCGCCACTGCGCGCGCGAGGCGCCCGCCATGTCGGCGGCCGTCTGGGCCATCGCGCTCGAGCACGAGCGCCGCGCCGTGGAGCACGCGTGGCTCGAGCCGGGCGCCCTGGAGGCGCTCGCGGGCGCGCGCGACGCCGGCTTCGCCACCGCGCTGTGGACCAACAACGCGCGCGAGGTGACCGCGATCGCGCTCGGCCGGTTCGGGCTCGACGCCCACCTGGACCTCGTGGTCACCCGCGACGAGATGCGCGACCTCAAGCCCGACCCCGACGGCTTCCGGGTCATCGCCGAGCACTTCGGCCGCGCGCGCGACGCGGTGGTGGTCGGCGACTCGTGGGTGGACGGCCTGGCGGCGGCCGAGGCCGGCGTGCCGTTCGTCGCCTACCGCGCCAGGGCGGAGGACCTCGACCGCTGGAAGGTGACGCCGGTCGCGCGCCTGAGCGACCTCGCCGCGCTTCCCGCCTGGCTGCGCGAGCGAGCGGCGCGGACGTAGCCGTGGAGCTGTTCGAGCAGCCGGGCAGCTCACCAGGTCCCACGCCCCCGGGGCCGCTGGCCGACCGGATGCGGCCGCGCACGCTCGACGAGGTCGTCGGCCAGGAGCACCTCCTGGGGCCGGGGCGCGTGCTGCGCACGGCGCTCGAGCGCGGCGAGCTGCACTCGATGATCCTCTGGGGCCCGCCGGGCTCGGGCAAGACGACCCTCGCCTCGCTGATGGCGCGGATCGCCGGCGCCCGGTTCGTCGCGTTCTCCGCGGTGCTGTCCGGCGTGAAGGAGATCCGGCAGGTCGTCGCCGAGGCGGAGGTCGAGCGGGCGCGCCGGCGGCTGCGCACGATCCTCTTCGTCGACGAGATCCATCGCTTCAACCGGGCGCAGCAGGACGCGTTCCTGCCGCACGTCGAGAAGGGCACCATCGTCCTGATCGGCGCCACGACCGAGAATCCCTCGTTCGAGGTCAACTCCGCGCTGCTCTCCCGCTGCCGCGTCTACGTGCTGCGGGCGCTCGGCGAGGAGCAGCTCGTCGCCATCCTGCGCGCCGCGCTGGCCGACCCGGAGCGCGGGCTCGGCGGCAGCGGGGTCAGCGCCACCGACGACGCGCTGCGCGCGATCGCGCGCCTCGCCAACGGCGACGCCCGCTCGGCGCTCAACGTGCTGGAGCTGGCCGCCCAGCTCGCGCCGGCCGGCGGCCCGGTCACCGAGACGGTCATCCGCGAGGCCTCGCAGCGCCGGACGCTGCTCTACGACAAGAGCGGCGAGGAGCACTACAACCTCATCTCGGCGCTGCACAAGTCGCTCCGGGACTCGGACCCCGACGCGGCGCTCTACTGGATGACCCGCATGCTCGACTCTGGGGAGGACCCACTGTACGTCGCGCGGCGCCTCGTGCGGTTCGCCTCGGAGGACGTCGGCAACGCGGACCCGCAGGCGCTCGTGCTGACGCTGGCGGCCAGGGACGCCTACGACTTCCTTGGCTCGCCGGAGGGCGAGCTGGCGCTCGCGCAGGCGACCCTCTACCTGGCGCTGGCGCCGAAGTCCAACGCGTCCTACGTCGCCTACAACGAGGCGCGCGCCGACGTGGAGGCGGCCCCGGCCGAGCCGGTGCCGCTGCACATCCGGAACGCGCCGACCGGGCTCATGAAGGACCTGGGGTACGGCCGCGGCTACCAGTACGCCCACGACGCGCCCGGCGCCCGCGTCGACCAGGAGCACCTGCCCGAGTCGCTGCGGGGTCGCCGGTACTACCGGCCCGTGGACCGCGGTCTGGAGGCCGAGCTGGCCCGGCGGCTCGAGGACTGGCGGCGCTGGCGGCATGAATCGAAAGGTGGATAGCGCCGGCACCGGCTTTGCGGTACACCTTCACGCTACCCGATCGTGGAGGTGACCCCCATGAGATGGCTCGTCGCGCTCGCTCCGGTCCTGCTGCTCACCGACCTCGCCGCCGCCGCCCCCGGCGACCCCCGCCTGCTGAAGGGCTCGCTGGAGTGGCCGGCCACCCTGGCGGCGGAGTCGATGGCCGTCGTCCGGGGCGATGACGGCGCCTTCTATTATGTGGACGCCAGCACGGCCGAGCGCCTGGGGGCCCCCATCACGGGCCGGGTGTCGGTGGTCGGGATCGAGGGGATGAAGCCGCAGGAGATCTCCGCCGTCATCATCGGCAGCGGCGACAGCGCCCTGGCGGCCCTCGAGACGCCGGCGATCCCCGGCGAGGTGTCCGCCTCGCCCCGGACCGAGGTCAGCGACGACCTCTGGAGGGTCCAGGGCAAGGTCCAGGCCGTGTCGCTGAGCGACATCGTGGTGGAGACCCCCGACGGGCAGTCGGTGCGGGTCGACGCCAGCAAGCTGAGCGCGTGGACGCGGCAGACCCTGCGGCCGGGGGACGAGGTGAAGCTGTTCGGGGTGCCCCAGGAGGACCGCCGCCTGGTGGCCAACGGGCTCATCCAGAGGATGCCGGCCGCGCCGTCTTCGCGCTGAGGCCCTGCCGTTCCGCCCTGCTAGAATGCAGGGCATGTCCCCGCTGCGCGTGGGGGTGATCTTTGGCGGGCGGTCGGGTGAGCACGAGGTCTCGCTGGCCTCCGCCGCCTCGGTCATCGCCGCCCTAGAGCGCCGCGGCCACGCCGTGGTCCCGATCGGGATCGCGCGCGACGGCCGCTGGGTCGTCGGCGGGGACCCCCTGCGCGCGCTCGCCGCCCAGGCCCGCGTTGCCCTGCCGAGCGACGACGCCACCGGCGCCGTCAAGAAGGCGCTCGCCGACCGCGCCGAGAGCGTCGACGTCGGCAACGCCGCCACCGCGCTGGTGCGCACCGAGCCGGCCGGCGGCCTGCCGCCCGAGCTGCGCGCGGGCCTCGACGTCGCCGTCATCATGCTGCACGGCCCCTACGGCGAGGATGGCACCATTCAAGGGCTGCTGGAGCTCGCGGACGTCCCGTACGTGGGCGCCGGCGTGCTCGCCTCGGCGGTCGGCATGGACAAGGCCACGATGAAGGCGGTCTTCCAGGCTCACGGGCTGCCCATCGTCGACTACACGGTCGTCCTCCGCCACGAGTGGCGCGACCACCCCGCCACCGTCGCGCGGCGCATCAAGGAGATCACCGGCTTTCCCTGCTTCGTGAAGCCCTCGAACCTCGGCTCGAGCGTCGGCATCAGCAGGGTGCGCAAGGCCGCCGAGCTGCCGGCGGCGCTCGACGAGGCGGCGCGCCACGACCGCAAGATCGTCGTGGAGCGCGCCGTCAAGAAGCCCCGCGAGGTGGAGGTCAGCGTGCTGGGGAACGACGCCCCCGAGGCCTCCCTGCCCGGCGAGATCACGTACGACGCCGAGTGGTACGACTACGCGACGAAGTACGCCGAGGGCCAGGCGCACGTCACCGTGCCCGCGCCCATCGGCCGGAGGCGCACCGCCCGCGTCCGCGAGATCGCCCTCGCCGCCTTCCGCGCCGTCGACTGCGCCGGCATGGCCCGCGTGGACTTCTTCCTCGAGGAGGGGCGCGTCATCCTGAACGAGATCAACACGATTCCCGGCTTCACGGCCACCAGCGCCTACGCGCGGCTGTGGGAGGCCACCGGCATCCCCTACGAGGACCTCGTCGAGCGGCTGGTCGCCCTGGCGCTCGAGCGCCACCGGGATACGCGCCCGACATGATCGTCATCGCCGGTGGCGGCACCGGCGGGCACACCTCTCCCGGACTGGCGGTGGCGGCGCTGCTGCGGGCGCGCGGCATCGGATGCGCGTGGATCGGCAGCCGCGGGGGGCTCGAAGCGCGCCGCGCGCCCGAGGCCGGCATCGCCTACCACGCGATCCGCACCGGCAAGCTGCGCCGCGCGTGGGCCTGGCGGAACGTCCCGGACGTCCTCGTCAACACCCCCCTCGGCGTCGTCGCGGCGTGGCGGCTGCTCCGCCGGCTCCGGCCGCGGGTCGTCTTCGCCACCGGCGGTTTCGTCGCGCTGCCGGTCGCCATCGCCGCCCGCCTGGCGCGCGTGCCCCTGGTGGTCCACGAGCAGACGTCGGTGCCCGGCCTCGCCAACCGCATCGCGGCGCGGCTGGCCACGCGCGTCGTGGTGACCTTCGCCGACTCCGCGCGGCTGTTCGGCGGCGCCGACGTGGCGCTGGCCGGCAACCCGCTGCGGCCCGAGCTGCGCCGGGGCCAGCGCCAGGCGGCCATCGCCCGGTTCGGTCTCGACCCGACGCTCCCGCTGGTCTACGTCACCGGCGGCGCGCAGGGCGCGCACGTCATCAACCGCGCGATCGGCGAGATCCTCGAGCGCCTCCTGGCGCACGCCCAGGTGATCCACCAGTGCGGCGACAACCCGACCACCGGCGACCGCGCGTGGCTCGCCGCGCGGCGCGACGCGCTGCCGCCGGCGCTCGCGGCGCGCTACACGCCGATCCCCTGGGTCGGCGACGAGCTCGCCGACATCTACGCGGCCGCCGCGCTGGTCGTCAGTCGTGCGGGCGCCGGCACCGTGAACGAGTGCTGCCAGCTGGGGCTGCCGGCGCTCTACATTCCACTGCCCGGCACCCGCGGCGACGAGCAGACGGCGAATGCCCGCCTGGTGGGCCGCGCCCAGGGCTGCGCCATCCTGCCGCAGGCCGGCATGACGCCGGCGCTCCTTCTGGAGCGCATCGAGTCGCTGCTCGCCGACCCCGCGCGCCTCAAGGAGATGGGCGAGCGCGCGCGGACCCTCGCCGTCCCCGACGCCGCCGAGCGGCTCGTGACGATCCTCCTGGACACCGCCCGTTGATCGCCGGCCGCGACCACGCCTACCGGGGGCGGCGCCCGCGAAGATCCGGATCGAGCGGGCAGGCGCCGCAGCGGGCGACCGGGCGGCAGTGCGTCTTGCCGACCGCGACCAGCAGCGCGTGAAACTCGTTGAAGAGCGCCGGGTCCGACGGCAGGTGCGCCTCCACGAACGCGCGCGCCTCCTCGTATCCCGCCGCCGGCGGCAGCAGCCGGTGCCGGCTCAGCACCCGGCGGGCGTAGGCGTCGGCGACGAAGACCGGGCGGTGGGCGGCGTAGAGCAGGATCGCGTCGACCGTCTCGGGCCCGAGCCCCGACACGCCGAGCAGCTCCCGCCGCAGCGCCGCGAGCGGCGCGCGCCGCAGCCCGCCGAACCGGCCGTCGAAGCGCTCGATGAGCCACGCGGTGAACACGCGCAGCCGGCGGGCCTTGAGCCGGTACGTCCCCGCCGCGCGGATGACCTGCGCCAGCTCGTCCTCCGGGAGCGCGGTGAGCCGGGCCGGCGTCAGCAGCCCGCGGGCGCGGAGCGCCGCCACGGCGCGCGCGGCGCTGGTCCAGGCGGTGTGCTGGGTGAGGATCGCGCCGACGGCGATCTCGTACGCGGAGCGCCCGGGCCACCAGTGCTGCGGCCCGAACCGGCGCAGCAGGTCGCGATGGAGACGCAGGAGCCGCGCCTTCACCGGGTCGGGCGGCGGCCCGGGAATGGCGCGGCGCGCGCGCAGGACGGGGCGGCCTGACGGGATGCTGGGGACCATCATCCTGGCCCAGGCGCTGACGCTCGTGGTGAGCGGGCCGGCAACGTCATCCGAGTATCTTCCCCTGCGCGTCGCCGCCGCCGAGGGCTACTTCGCGCGGGAGGGCCTGGCCGTCACGCTCCAGACGACCCGCGCCGAGCCGGGCGCCGCCGAGGCGCTCACCCAGGGCCAGGCCCACCTGGTGGCAACCTCGCTCGAGTCCATCCTCCGCTTCGGCCCCCGGCTGGCCTCGCAGGCGCCGCGGATCGTGTTCGGTCTCACGGCCGCGCCGCCGGTGGTCCTCGTGGTAGCGGACGCGCACGCGAGCATCGTACGGTCGATCGAGGACCTCCCGGGCACGCGCATCGGCCTCGCGACCCCCGGGGCTCCCGAGCAGTCGTGGTTCGCCTGGCTGCTCGCGCGGGCCGGCCTCAGCGTCGCGCAGATGTGGATGGTCAGTCGCGGGGAGCGCGGCGTCGTGCACGCCGTCGAGACCGGCGACGTGCACGCGGCGCTGGTGCACGAGCCGGCCGCCTCGCAGCTGATCGCCGCCGGCCAGGCGCGGAAGCTCGTCGATCTCCGGTCCCCGGCGGCGGTGCGCCTGGCGGTCGGCGCGCCGACCGTCAACGCGGCGGTCTTCATGCGCCGCGATCGGAGCCTCCGCGACCGCGACCTCACGGCCTTCGCCCGCGCCGTGCTGGCCGCGCAGCGCCGCATGGCGGAGGACGACGGCGAGGCGCTCGCGGCCCGCCTGCCGGTCGCGGTGACGGGCGAGGCGGAGACCTTCAAGGCGAGGCTCGCCGCCATCCGCGACCTCTACCTCGAGGACGGGCTGGTGACGGCGGAGCAGGTGCGCGAGACGCTGGTCCTGATCCGCGCTCATCTGCCGCTGCCGGTGACGGTCCGCATCCCGCGGCCGGAGGACCTCGTGCGCCCGCTCACTCGGCCGGCGGCTCGCTGACCGCCACGCCGAAGCGGCGGAGCAGGGCCGCCGTGGCGGCGAGCGGCAGGCCGACCACGTTGCTCCACGATCCCTCGAGCCCCTCCACCAGCGCGCCGCCGCGGCCCTGGATGGCGTAGCCGCCCGCCTTGTCGAGCGGCTCGTCGGTGGCCGCGTAGGCGGCGATCTCGGCGTCCGTGGCGGCCCTCATCCGCACGCGGCTGGTGACCGTCTCGGTCGCCTCCCGTCCCGTCGCCGCGTCGACGACGGCCACGCCGGTCAGCACCTCGTGGACCCGGCCGCGCAGGCGGCGAAGCATCGCGGCGGCCTCCGCGGGCCCGGAGGGCTTGCCGAGCACCTCGCCGTCGATCACGACGATGGTGTCGGCGCCGAGCACGAGGCTGGCGCGGCGCGCCCCGGCGACCGCGCGGGCCTTCCGCAGCGCGAGCCGCGCGACGGCGGCGGCCAGCGGGCCGGGCTCGAGGCGCTCGTCGACGGCGCTCGGCGCCACCTCGAAGTCCGGACAGAGCGAGCGCAGCAGCTCCCGGCGACGCGGCGACGCCGAGGCCAGCACGAGCGGCGGAGTGGCCGTCAGAAACGGCGCAGGGCGAGGGCGGCGATGACGATACCGAGCACGCCGACCACGTTGACCTTGAAGACGAGGCCGAAGGTCAGCGCCAGGAAGCGGAGATCCAGCGTGGCGGGACTGGTGAGACCGATCGCCGGCCCCTTCGTGAAGAGCTCCTGGACCCAGCCGGAGGTGAGCCCGCCGAGCAGCTCGCCGATGAGTGAGCCGACCACGAGGCCGGCGATGACGACCAGGAGGACCACCCCGACTCCGCGCTGGCCCGCCACGCGGCGCGCCGCCTAGGTGACGATCAGCGGGTTGGCGTCGGTCACGACGCGCGTCTGCTCGTCGAGGGCCTCGCGGACGTGCCGCGGCAGGCTGTAGACGTGCTGATGCGTCATGCCGTCCCAGTAGCCGAGCCGCACTCCCGGCAGCCGCTCGGCGATGATCTTGTCGACCATGGCCGGCGTCTGGGTGCGCGGATCCACCTTCTTGGTGGCGGTGATGAAGCCCCACGGCGTGCCGAAGCACGAGATGAAGATCTGGTAGGGGGCCACGACCGGGAACACGTCCCGGAGGGTCCGGTGGATGGAGGTGTAGAAGTCGAGCTCCCCGAGCTTCGTCATGCCCGCCTGGAGCGTCATGGCGCCCCCGGGCGTCAGCCGGTCGCGCACGAGCGCGTAGAACTCCCGGGTGAAGAGCCGGCAGGCCGGGCCTTCCTCGAGCGGCTCGACCAGGTCGACGCTGATGAAGTCGAAGCGCTCGTCCGTCTTCTCGAGGTACCCGCGCGCGTCCTCGTGCCGGACCTCGGTCCGCGGGTCGTCGAAGGCGCCCTGGTGCATCTCCGGCAGGTGACGCTTGCACAGCTCCACCACCTCGCCGTCGATGTCGACCATCACCGCGCGCCGCATGCTCGGGTACCGCAGCATCTCCCGGAGGGTGGCCCCCTCACCGCCTCCGATGACGAGCCCGGACTCCGGCCGGTTCTCCGTGGCCAGCAGACCGGGGTGCACGAGACCTTCGTGGTAGATGAAGTCCTCCGCCTGCGAAGACTGGATGCGGCCGTCGAGCACCAGGAGCTTGCCGTAGGCATGGGTCTCCATGATCTCGGCGTGCTGGAACTTCGTCCGCGCCTCGACGATGGTCCGGCGGATGGCGTGCATGTGGCCCTCGACGGCCGTGGTCGGCTCGAAGAACCACTTGTAATGCTGCGGGCTGATCAACTGACGGCGACCGACGCTTTGTTGACGATCGGCACCGCGGCGTTGAGGAACATGCCGCGCTGGACGTCGACCACCGAGGTGCGCTCGGCGGCGAACTGCTCGACCAGGTAGTTGGCGGCCACCTCCGGGTTCAGCACGTCACCGCACGAGAAGATGTCCACGGCGGCGTACCGGTACTCCGGCCAGGTGTGGATGGACAGGTGGGACTCGGCAATGACGACGACCCCGCTGATCCCGAACGGGTTGAACTCGTGGAAGACGACGTCGACGATCGTGGCCTGCGCCCGCCGTGCGGCTTCGACGAGGGCGCTCTTCACGGCTTCGAGGTTGGTGATCGCGTCTGGATCGCAATCGAACAACTCCAGAAGCAGGTGACGTCCCAGGGCGTTCAATGCGGTGACCCTCCTTTGTCCGATCCGTCCATCTACCGCACCTCTCCTGCGGCGAACCTGTCGCCGCCTCTCTGCGACGGAAATATTTCCGCCGCGTGGGAAAAACTAATTGACTGTAGGGTCCGTTCTACCCCATTGCAAGAAAAAAACGCGCCCGCCGTCTACTTTTTTCGTCGGCATCACCGTCACGCGCGCCACGCGACGCAGCTCGCGTCGCCGGCGCGGCGCCGAAGCGTCGGCCGGCACGTCGCACGCGCCGTCGGCAGACTCCGCGGGCGTCCGCCGGCGCCGGCGACGGTGCCACCGGCGCGTCGGGGGCCCGTCGGCGCCGCGGCGCCGGGCGGCGCGGGCGCGTCGCACGGAGTCGGCGGCGCCGACCGGCGTGCGGCGCGGCGCGCGGCCGC
>DASUPA010000106.1:0-12351 GCA_036276335.1 Candidatus Methylomirabilota bacterium
GCCGTGGCGCGTGCATGTCAAGCTCGCCGGCGTGACGCCGACGACGATCCTCGTCGGCGGCCCGCAGCCGTGACGCGCAGCCCCGCTGTCTGAGCACCGCTATCTAGTAGAGGCGCGCGACTCGAGCCCCATCGCGGCAGCCTGGCACGCGCGCGAAGCCAGGACGTCACTGTTCGCGCGCGGTGAGGCCGGTCGAGTCCTGACCAGCCCTGTGTCGTAAGTCCCCGGCATGACGAGCGATTCACCGTTTTTGGCCCGGGTCTGGCATCCATGTTGCTCAACGCAGCCCCCCGTCGGCAGCGCGTCTCCGAACCGACATTTATGCGAGATACCGCACAGTCCGGACCGGTTGGTGGACGCGAGTCCCTGAAGCAACATGCCCTCGGGCTCGGAGCCCTCGTGCTCGCCGTGGGCGGCGGGTACGCGGTCTCCCACGTCGCCATGGACGACATCATCGCCTCCGTCCAGATGCTGGAGTCCGCGGAGGATGCCGTGGAATCGGTGGCCGAGGAGCCGCCGCCGAAGCGGGTCGAGATCGACACCCACATCGAGGAAGTCGCCACGCAGCACGGCGTCGCGCCCAAGCTGGTCGCCGCCATCGTGGCCGTCGAGTCGCAGTTCAATCCGCGCGCGGTGTCGCGCCGGGGCGCCGAGGGGCTGATGCAGCTGATGCCGCAGACGGCCGCGTATCTGGAGGTCGAGGATCCGTTCGACCCGCGCGACAACATCGACGGCGGCGTGCGCCACCTCAAGCGCCTGATGAGGCGCTTCCACAACAACCTGCCGCTCGTGCTGGCCGCCTACAACGCCGGCGAGCAGGCCGTCATCAATCACCGGGGCATCCCGCCGTACCGCGAGACCCGCCAGTACGTCGTGCGCGTCCTGCGGCGCTACGACCGCGAGCAGGCCCGCACCGTCGCCCAGCAGCTCGCGCGCAAGAAGAAGCCCGCGCGGGCACCCCGGCCGCAGGTGGCGCGGGTGATGTCGGTGGCGCCCGCCGCGCCGCCCGTGATCGAGACCGCCGCGCCGGCGCCCAGCGCCGCCACGCGGGTGACCGCGACCGCGGCGCCGGCGCCGACGGCGCCGCAGCAGGCGCCGCCGCTGGTGCCGGAGTTCGCGGATCTGGCGGTGCCGCCGCCACCACCGCCAGCCGCGCCGGCGCCGCCGGCGGGCAAGCGGCGCTTGGGAGAGTCGCCGTGACACGCGACACGCCCGGACATCGGGCGGCGTAGTCGGCCAGGGGGGTATTCGACCCATGCAGGACTTCATCGCGGCGTTCCCGGAGCAGTGGCGCCAGGTCGTCGGCGTGCTGCTCGCGCCGATCGCCTGGATCCCGCGGACGCACGACGTGCTGCTCGACTTCTTTCTCCAGTCGCCGTCGGTGTGGGTGGCGACGGCGAAGTTCGTGCTGCTACTCTTCCCGGCCGCGCTCGGCGTGGCGGCCATCTGGTGCACGCAGCTGTCCATCTACACGCTGCCGTTTCGCAGCGCCCGCCTGCAGTTCGCCTCGGCGCTGCTGCTGACCTGGTGGGACGCCGCGCGGGCCGTGTGGCTCTACTGGATGGGCCTCGTGCGCCTGGTCGCGGTGGTGGCGGGGTGGCTCGTGGTGCTGGGCGGCTTCCTCGTCCGGACGGTGGTCGCCGCCGTCCGCCATCTGGCGATGATGCCCTTCACGATGAGCGGGCGGATCGCCGAGCGCTACTTCCAGCCCGGGGTGCCGTGGGTGGCGACGATCGCCCTCGTGGTCTGGTGCCTGCTCGAGGCGGCCCTGCTGTCGCTCGTGCTCCACGTCCCGGTGACCGAGATCTTCGTCGACCTGAGCCAGACGCCGGCGGTGGCGCGCTTCACGGGGCCGGTCCTCTTCATGGTGATCTTCCCGCTCGTCCTGGGCAGCTTCGCGTGCGCGCAGGCGCTCGTCGACGCCGTCCGGTCACGCCAGCCGAAGTACCTCGGGCAGATGCTCGGCGTGGAGGTGTGCGTCGCCTTCTTCGAGGTGGTGTTCCTGTACCGGGAGCTCGTGGCGGCGATCGCGCCCTGGCTCGTCGAGCGCCCGGCCATGGTCATTGCCGCCGCCGCGGGCGGCTGGCTCGGCGTGCGCGCCCTGACGTGGTTCCTGTTCGGCCAGTACGGGACGGCGCCCCTGACCGCCCTCATCTGGCGGCAGCCGCTCCCGTCGACCGAGCCTTGCGTCGTCGCGGCGGCGAGGACGGCGGACAGCGACGCGTGGTGGGAGGCCCCGCTCCGGGACTTCAAGAACGAGGTGGACTGGCTGCACGCCAGGAGCGACCGGCTGCTCGAGTACCTGGCGCTGCCGGTGCTCCACGTGCTGGCCGCGGCCGTCAACTTCGGGCTGGTCCTGGTCGCCTCGCGCCCGGTGTTCCAGCTGCCGTTCAATCACATCGAGGAGATCCCGGAGACGCGGACGATCCTCACCGAGCTGCACCTGCAGCCGCGCAAGCCCTGACGTCGCGCGGTCGCACCGCCGTTCCACCACGGCGCCGGGATCCCCGGCGCCGTGCGTGTTCCTGCCGGCTGCATCGTCGTTCCGCTGCACGCGCGGTGCCGCCGGCTCACCGCGAGTCGGCGGCGCGACATTTGATATCCTTCCAGCTGTCCCATGACGTACCGACGGCTCACCCTTCGCTACGCCGCAGTCCGGGCCGACCTCTCGTGGCCCTTCGACCCCGTCTGGGAGAGCGAGCAGCTGCGCCGGCTCCTGCGTGGGCGCTGGCGTCCCGACGCCGACGTCTACGAGACGGCGTCCACGATCGAGATGACGATCGACCTCGCCGGCGTCGGGGACGAGGACTTCGAGGTCCAGCTCTTCGCCAACGCGCTCGTGATCGAGGGATGTCGCCGGCTGCCGGCGGCCCGCGAGGACGCGGTGTATCACGCGGCCGGCATCCGCCAGGGCCTGTTCCGCGTGGAGCTGCCGCTGCCCGCGCCCGTGGACCCCGAGCGGGTCGAGGCCCGATACGACCGCGGGCTGCTGTACGTCACGCTGGCGAAGGCGGCGTAGGCCCGGCCATGGCTGTCCCGCCGGGTGCCGGCACCGCCGACATCACGATTCCCGACGCGCTGCCAGTGCTGCCGCTCCGGGAAGCGGTGGTCTTCCCGCTGACCGTGGTCCCGCTCGCCGCCGAGCGCGCGGCGTCGATCAAGCTCATCGACGACGTGATGCGCGGCACCCGCCTGGTGGCCCTGGCCGCCCAGACGGACCCCGGCGCCGAGGCGGTCGGCCCCGAGCACGTGCACCGGACGGCCACGGCGGCCATGATCCACCAGTTCGCGCGCGTCCCCGACGGCAGCGTCCGGATCATGGTGCAGGGCCTCGAGCGCGTGCGGCTGCTCGACTTCATCGCGACCGAGCCGTATTTGATCGCGCGGCTCGAGCGCGCGCCCGAGCGCGTCGACGCCGGACCGGAGCTCGACGGGCTGCGCCGGGCCGTGGTCGACCTCTTCCACCGGCTCGTCCAGCTCTCGCCCGAGCTGCCCGACGAGATGGCCGCCGCGGTCGAGAACCTTCCGGATCCGCGCCAGCTCGTGTACTTCGTCGCCTCGCTCCTCCGTCTCGACGTCCCCGCCCGCCAGGCGCTCCTCGAGCTCGACCGGGTGAGCGACAAGCTGCGGCGGCTGGTCGACGCGCTCCAGGCCGAGCTCGCCACCCGGGAGCTCGGCCGCAAGATCACGACCGACACCGAGCAGCGGCTGTCCAAGACGCAGCGGGAGTTCCTCCTGCGCGAGCAGCTGCGCACGATCCAGAAGGAGCTGGGCGAGGACGACGGCGCCGACAGCGAGGTGGCCGAGCTGCGCGGTCGGCTCGCCGAGGCGCGGCTGCCGGACGAGGCGCGGCGTGAGGCCGATCGGGAGCTGGGCCGCCTGGCCAGCATGCCGACCGGCTCGCCCGAGCGCGGCATGGTCGTCAGCTACCTGGAGTGGATGGCGAGCCTGCCCTGGAGCGCGATGGACGGCGGCACCATCGACATCGGGCGCGCGCGCGAGGTCCTCGACGAGGATCACTTCGATCTCGAAAAGATCAAGGAGCGGATCCTCGAGTACCTGGCGGTGAAGAAGCTCCGCCAGGAGCGGACGACGGCGGCCGAGGCACCCCCGGTGACCGGCGACTCGCCCGCGCGCGAGCCGATCCTCTGCTTCGTGGGCCCTCCCGGCGTGGGCAAGACGAGCCTGGGCCAGAGCATCGCGCGCGCGCTCGGCCGCAAGTTCGTCCGCATGTCCCTGGGCGGCGTGCGCGACGAGGCGGAGATCCGCGGGCACCGGCGGACCTACATCGGCGCGTTGCCGGGCCGCATCGTCCAGGGCCTCCGGCGTGCCGAGACGCGCGACCCGGTGTTCATGCTGGACGAGATCGACAAGATCGGCGCCGACTGGCGCGGTGATCCCTCCTCCGCGCTGCTCGAGGTGCTGGACCCTGCGCAGAACAACGCCTTCGTCGACACCTATCTCGGCGTGCCGTTCGACCTCTCGCAGGTCCTGTTCATCGCGACCGGCAACACGCTCGACACGATTCCCGCTCCCCTGCGCGACCGGATGGAGGTCCTCGTGCTCTCCGGCTACACGGACGAGGAGAAGGTCGGGATCGCGCGCCAGTACCTGATTCCCAAGCAGCTGGCCGCCCACGGTCTCGCGCGCGACGAGCTGACGCTCGAGCCGGCCGCCGTCCGGACGATCGTGCGTCACTACACGCGGGAAGCCGGCGTGCGCAACCTCGAGCGCGAGATCGCCGCGGTGGCGCGCAAGGTGGCGCGGCGCATCGCCGAGGGACAGGCGGGACCGGTCACGGTCACGCCCGACACGCTCGGCGACTATCTCGGCCGCCCGCGCTTCTTCGACGAGGTGGTCGAGCGGACCGCGCGGCCGGGCGTGGCCACGGGGCTCGCCTGGACGCCGACGGGCGGCGACGTGCTCTTCGTCGAGGTCACCATGATGCCGGCGAGCAACGAGCGGCTCGTGCTCACCGGCATGCTCGGGGACGTGATGCGCGAGAGCGCGCAGGCGGCCGTGTCGTACGTCTGGTCGAACGCGGAGGCGCTCGGCGTGGCGCCCACGCTGTTCGAGGGCAAGACGATCCACGTCCACGTGCCCGCCGGCGCCATCCCGAAGGACGGTCCCTCGGCCGGCGTCACCATCGTCACCGCGCTCGCGTCCTACGTGAGCCGGCGGCCGGTCCGCAGCGACGTGGCCATGACCGGCGAGATCACGCTGCGCGGCAAGGTGCTCCCCGTGGGCGGTATCAAGGAGAAGGTGCTTGCCGCCCACCGCGCCGGCATCGGCACCGTGATCCTGCCGCGGCGGAACGAGCACGACCTGGACGACGTGCCCGCCGAGGTGCGCACGGCGCTGCGCATGGTCCTGGTCGACGACGCCGACGAGGTGCTGCGCCAGGCGCTCACGCCAACCGACGCCGACACGCGCGCCGCCTGACGCGCGGCGCGCCGCCGTCGCGCGTCACCGCGCCCCCGTCCGGTGGCGCCGCCCGTTGACACGCCCGGGCGAGAACTTCATACTGCGGCCCCGTGAAGAAGACCCACATCGACCACGCCACCGACCGCGGCCGCGGCATCGACGCGCTCAAGGGCAGCAACGTCCCCGCCGTCTTCTGCGATGCGGTGAAGGTGCAGCTCAGCGAGTGCGTGATGCTCTTCATCTCCGGCAAGCTCGGGGTCCGGCCCGACGGCACGCTGGGCCGCACCATGCGCGAGCAGACGGAGCAGCTCCTCGAGAACATCCGAGAGGTGCTGCGGCGCGAGGGCGGCAGCATGGACGACATCGTCCGCGTCCGCGTCTACGCGACGCAGGTCGACGCCGCCTCGCTGCGCGACATCCACGAGGTCCGCTCCCGCTTCTGGACCGAGGGGAAGTATCCGGCGAGCACGCTCGTGCGCGTCTCGCAGCTGATCCGCGACGGCGCGCTCATCGAGATCGACGCCGACGCCGTCCTCGCCGTCTCCTGACGGCGCGCGCCGGGGAGGCGCACATGTCGTCCCGCGTGCTCGTGACCGGGGCCGCCGGGTTCGTGGCGATCAACGTGGTGCGCGCGCTCGCCGGACGGAGCCATCACGTGGTCGGCTTCGACCACCGCGCGGCCGACGACGCCGCCCGCCTCTACGCGGGCGAGGGCGTCGGCTGGATGATCGGCGACGTCCGGGACGTGGCCGCGCTGGGGCGCGCCATCAAGGCGCACGCCGTCGACGTCGTCGTCCACGCGGCGGCAGTCACGGCGACGACGCCGGAGTGGGAGCGCGAGCGCGCGGGCGACGTCCTCGGCGTCAACGTGCTGGGGACGGTGGCGGCGCTGGAGGCCGCGCGCGCGGCCGGCGTGCGGCGCGTCGTCGTCCTCAGCTCCGCCAGCGCCGTCGGCGCGCGGGACCCGGGCGAGCCCTTCATCCCGGAGGACGCGCCCGCGGCGCCGTCGGATCTCTACGGCATCTCCAAGCGCGCGCTGGAGCTGACGGCCGCGCGGCTCGCCGAGCTGCACTCGCTGCAGGTGATCACGGTCCGGCTCTCGCAGCCGTACGGGCCGATGGAGCGGCCGAGCCCCGACCGCGCGGCCCTGTCGCCGATCGCGGAGTGGATCACCGCCGCGCAGGAGGGCCGGTTCCTCACGACGCCCAGCCTCGAGATCGCCAAGGACTGGATCTACGTCGACGACGTGGGGGAGGCCTTCGCGCGGCTGGTCGAGGCCCGGGAGCTGCGCCACGCCATGTACAACCTCGGCCTCGGCGAGAACGTCACGGTGGGGGAGGTCATCGAGCACCTCCGCCGCGCCTGGCCCCGGCTCGAGGTCAACGTCATGCCGAGCTGGACGCCGAACCCGAATCTCTCCGCCGCGCGCCTGCGGCCGCCGCTCGAGATGACGCGCCTGGCCGCCGACGTCGGCTTCCGGCCGCGGTTCGGCATCGAGGAGGGCCTGGCGCGGTACGCGGCGTGGGTGAAGGAGCGGAGCGCGCGGACCGCCTAGCGGGCGGTCCGGCGTCAGGCGGGGGTCAGGTGCTCCTGCAGGAGCCGGCCGAAGCCGCGAATCGGCTGCGCGACGCGGAGCGCCCGGAGGGCCGCCCAGATGGTGGCCTGGTTCGACGTGACGACGGGCTTGCCGGTCCGTCGCTCGAGGGCGTCGACCGCCTCGACCGACCGCCACGCCGTGCACGAGCACAGCAGCGCGTCCGCCTCCGGCCGGCACACGCCCGCCGCGAACTCGACGACCGTGTCCGGCGGCTGGTCGTTGATTCCCTGGTTGCCGGCGGCGGCGGCACGCGGCTCGCCGTCGACGTTCAGCACCTCGAAGCCCTGGGCCTCGAGGTACGAGCGCAGCTTGCGGTTGTTCCACTCGGGGTAGGGCGTCGCGACGGACAGCCGCCGGGCGCCGAATGCCCGGAGCGCCTCGACCACCGACGGGGTGGTGGCGACGGCCGGCACGCCGGCCTCGCGCGCGATGAGCGCGAGCATCTCGCGGTCCCACCCCGGCCCGCGATAGAAGGAGCCCGTCGTGCAGCCATAGGCGATGACGTCGACGCGCGCGGTCGCCAGGTAGCGCGCCCCCGTCTCGATCTCGCCGTTCATCCGCTCGTAGGCCGCGTCACCGGTGGCGTCGTTGGTCATCCACAGGCGCTGCCCGTGCACGGTGACGTCCCGCGGGACCACCATGCCGAAGTCCGCCTCGCACGTCGTGTTCGTGGACGGCACCATGAGGCCGATCCGCCGTCGCACCGCGGTGGTCATGGCGGCGATTATACGGCCCGCCGGACCGGTTCGCCGGAGACGGCGCGCCGACCGTCAGTCCTGGAAGCCCACGAGGCGCCAGACGAGACCCTCGCGACTCGCCACCTCGGGCTCACGCTCCCAGGAGAAGACGGTGACCCAGCCGACGACCGGCAGGTAGCCGGCAATCTCGCCGGTCGTGTAGACCCACGCGCGCCCGTCGACGATGTCGACCCGGTCGACGTGGACGCGCGCCCGCAGCGCCTCGTAGACGGAGTACAGCGCCAGGAGCTGCGCGCGGACGGCGGCCTTGGTCAGGCCGCCGCTGCGGTAGTTCTCGGCGACGTACGCCAGCACGCCGGCCGCGTCGCGCGCCACGAAGCGCTGCCGGGCGTGCTCCACCAGCGCGCTCACCTCGGCGACCGTGGCCGGCGGCGCCGGCACCGCGACGCGCGGCGCGGCGGGGGCGCTCGTCAGGAGCAGCAGCAGGGCGAGCGTCAGCATGCCGGTGGTCGGTGCAAGCCGTGAACCAGGAGCCTCGCGACGCCGCGTGCCGGCTCAGCGAGCGACGTCGATCGTGCCACCGCTGGGCTCGCGGCGCTGGCCCGCGGCGAGCTGGACGATCACGCGCGCGACCGACTCCGGGCGGATCAGGCCCTTGCGCTCGTCTCTCGACACCCCCGTCTTCCAGGCCAGCGGCGTGTCGACCTGCCCGGGACACACCGCCCACACGCCGATGTCGCTGCCCTGCAGCTCGTCGGCGAGCGCCTCCGTGAACCCCACGACGCCGAACTTGCTCGCGCAGTAGGTCACGTAGTCCGCCATGCCCACCTTGCCGAGGAGCGAGGCGACGTTCACGATCGAGGCGCGCCGGCGGCGCCGCATCAGCGGCAGCAGCGCGCGCGTGACGAGCACCGGCCCGGCCAGGTTCACCGCGAGCATGCGCTGCACCGCCGCCTCGCGCACGCGCGTGAGCGGACCCGGCTCGAGCACGCCCGCGTTGTTCACCAGGCAGTCGAGGTGGCCCACCCGCCGCTGCACGACGCCGGCCATGCGCGCCACCGACCGCGCGTCGGCGACGTCGGTCTCGATGAAGAGCGCCTCGGCGCCCCGCCGCGTCAGCGCGCGCTCGGCGCGGCGTCCGAGCTGCGGGCTCAGCTCGGCGAGGACGACGCGGTAGCCGGCGTCCGCGAGCGCCTCGGCGGTGGCGCGCCCGATGCCGCGGCCGGCGCCGGTCACGAGGGCCACCGGACCCGATGCGCGAGGGCGCGTGGCCGCCAACGCGTCAGCCCCGGACGCCGGCGATCGTGCGGCGGGGGCGGGCGCCGCGCGGCCGCGCGGCGCGGGCGCGCCACGCGGCGGGCGACACGCCGGCGAGCCGCTTGAACGCGCGGCTGAAGGCGGCCTCGGAGTCGTAGCCCACCTCGCGCGCCACGGCGGCGACCTTCGCGTCGCCGTCGGACAGCCGTCGGGCCGCCACCTGGA
The DNA here is from genome assembly GCA_036276335.1 of Candidatus Methylomirabilota bacterium. Classification (GTDB taxonomy): domain Bacteria; phylum Methylomirabilota; class Methylomirabilia; order Rokubacteriales; family CSP1-6; genus AR12. The sequence goes on from DASUPA010000106.1 coordinate 9,202, forward strand.
TGCGCCAGCGGGCGAGGTAGTGCATCGGCGGCAGTCCGACCAGGTCGGTGAAGCGCTCGGCGAGCACGGAGCGCGAGGCGCCCGCGTCCTTCGCGAGCGCGGGCAGCGACCAGGCGACGGCGGGACGCTCGTGCAGGAGCGCGAGCGCCCGGCCCACCACGGGGTCGCGCAGCCCGGCGAGCCAGCCCGTCTGCCCGGCGGACGGCGTCGCCAGGTGCCGTCGCACGACCTCGACGAACAGCAGCTCGCTCAGCCGGACCCGCACGGCCTCGCCGCCGGGGCGCGTTTCGCGCGACTCGGCCAGCGTCAAGTCGATCAGGCGGCTCAGGGAGTCGCCGCGGGTGCCGTAGGCGCCGCGCACCGCCCAGAGGCGCGGCAGCGTCGTCAGGAGCGGGTTGAACGGGCGCAGATCGCAGCCGAGAAACCCGCAGATCAGGTGGAGCCGCTCGCGGCCCGGGGCCTCGCGCACGCAGAACGGCAGCCGACCCGCCGCCATCTCGCGCAGGAAGGCCAGGCCCTCCTGCATGGCCGGCCGGCCCACCCGCGGCGTCGTCGCGATGAAGTACGGATCGCCGGCCGGCAGCACGAGCACGTCGCCCGTCTCCAGGCGCGCGACGTCGCCGCCGATCAGGCCGCCCCAGCAGGCGCCGCGCGTCACGACGTGATAGGAGATGACGTGCTGGGTGCGCGGCATGACGGCGGCCGCCACCGCGGCGCCGTCGGGGACCTGCGCCTCCCACGGCGAGCCGGCATCGATGCGGAAGAACACGGAGCCGGTGAGCCGCACGGCGCGGAGCAGATCGGACAGCGGATCGCCGCCCGACGGCTCATCGGGCTGCGGACGCTCCAGCAAGAGATGTGGACGCTCGGTCATGGCTGCCGCCGGTAGCGCAATCATACACTCCGGACACTTCGACTCTCGTCCCCCGGAGGCGTGGCATGAGCGACAGCGAGCGCGGGCAGGTGACGGCGAGCGCGGCGGAGATCTACGATTCCTTCTTCGTGCCGGCGCTGTTCCAGGAGTGGGCCGGCCGCGTCGCCGACGCGGCGCGCCTCGGCCCGGGCGATCGCGTGCTCGACGTCGCGTGCGGCACCGGCGTCGTGACGCTCGAGGCAGCCCGGCGCATCGCGCCCACCGGCGCCGTGATCGGGCTGGACGTGAACGAGGGCATGCTCGGGGTCGCCCGGCGCAAGGCCCCGCAGCTCGAGTGGCGGCACGGCCGGGCCGAGGCGCTGCCCTTCGAGACGGGCACGTTCGACGCGGTGACGAGCCAGTTCGCCCTGATGTTCTTCGAGGACCGGCCGAAGGCGCTCGGCGAGATGCGGCGGGTGCTGAAGCCCGGCGGCCGCCTGGCCGTCGCCGTCTGGGACGCGGCGGAGCGCACGCCGGGCTACGCGGCCGTCATCGCCCTGCTGGAGCGGCTGTTCGGACGCCAGGTCGCCGACGCGCTGCGCGCGCCCTTCGTCCTCGGCGACCCCGCCGCCCTGCGCGGGCTCTTCGCCAGCGCCGGCCTGCGAGAGGTCGAGATCCGGACGCTCGAGGGGACGGCGCGCTTTCCGTCGATCCAGGCGTGGATGTACACCGACGTCAGGGGCTGGACGCTGGCCGACATGCTCGACGACGCGCAGTTCGCCCGCCTCCTGGAGGAGGCCGAGAAGGCGCTGCGGCCGTTCGTCAGGGGCGACGGGACCGTCGCATTCGCTGCGCCCGCGCACATCGCCACCGTCACCGCGCGCTGACCCGGCCGCGCCGGGGCAGGGCGGCCGGCGCCGCCCGTCCCGGCCCCGTCAGAGCGCGCGGAGGAAAGCGACGAGATCCGACTTCTGCTGCTCGCTGAGGCGGAGCTCGAACCGCCGGTCGTAGAACTCGACCACGTCCCCCAGGGTCGCGGCGGCACCGTTGTGGAAGTACGGTGCCCGCCCCGACAGCCCCCGGAGGATCGGGCCCTTCATGCGGCCGACGTCCTTCCACTGGCCGGTGATCAGCGCGCGCCCGGGGTCCGTCGTCAGCTTGATCTCACCCGTGAGCTTGTGCCGGAGCGTGTAGACCGGCATGTCGCCCACGGGCAGACCGAACCGGTTCTGCACGCCGTTGCCCCCGGCGTGCGCGGGCACCGGCGGGTCGGCGACGCCGATATCGAGCGGCGCCGGCACCGAGTGATCGCCGGCGTGGGGCGTGTCGTGGCAGGTGGTGCACGTGCCCGGCACGGCGGCCACCTTGAAGTCGTCGTTGATCCCGGCGACCCCGGTGATGCGGATGGGGAACGTGTTGAAGAGATCCTGGCCGCGCGCGATGGCGCCGCGCGCCCCCCGCGCGCCGCTCCACGCGTCGAACGTCGTGAAGACGACGGGATCGAACTGCGCGTTCACGCCGGTGCACTGTGCGCCGCTCGGGTCGCAGCCGAGCGGATCGTTCACCCCGAACACGAACGGCTGCGTCGCCAGCACGTCGGGTCCGCCGGCGGCGCCGGCGGCGGTGAGCGACCCCGCGCGCCGGTCGTACACCTGCGCCGTGAACAGGCCCATCTGGTACGCCACGATGGCCTCGCGGTCCGCCTGCGAGACCGGCACCGCTGCCTCGGCGTGGCCCTCGGTGGCGCTGTTCGCCTGCACCGTGAGGTCGAAGTGGATGGCCGCGGCCGAGCCCTTCTGGTGCGTCTCGCGGCCGTCCCACATGACGGTGCTCAGGAACGCGAGGTTCGTCGTCGGCAGCGGCCGCCGGAAGAGGGACAGCTCGTTGCCGCTGGCGTTCCGGCCGGCGTAGCCGTACGGATCCTCGACGTCGACGAGCTCGAACTCCGCGGTCGGGGGGACCGGAACCCGACGCGGATCACGCCCTTGCGCAGTAGCATGCCGTACGCCCGGCGCCTGGCACCGACCGTCGAGACGTCGGCGAGCGGCGAGTCGGAGCCGTCGTTGGTCCGGAAGATCGGATCCGTGCCGGCGGTGTCGCGGAACCGCTTCTGCACGCCCGCCGGCGTGATCGTCATGTTCTCCTCGACGACATGGCAGGTCACGCAGCGTCGACCGTTCACGCCGAGATCGAGGAAGAACGGATTGCCGGGCGCTTCGACCGGGAAGCCGGCGACGTTGATGGTCCTCGTCACGCCGGCCTCGTTGTCGGTCTCGACGGCGGAGTCCCCGCCGCGG
>DASUPA010000107.1:0-9559 GCA_036276335.1 Candidatus Methylomirabilota bacterium
GGCCAGCTTGAGGACGTCCTTGGCGGTCATTCCGTGCTCCTTCTCCCTCTGCGTTGAGTGTCACGAAAAAGGCGGAACCGACGGCGCCAGGGGCGCCGTCGGCCCGCATACCCTAAGCGAACTACCGCGCCAAAATCAAGCCGCACGCCCACGATCGCCTACTTCGAGCCGCATCGGCGCGCTCTATGCGAGGCGTCCGAGGAACGGCCCGGCTCCGCCGGGCCGTTTCCTCGCCACCCTGGGGGGCTTGGGGGGCGCCCGGAGCCCCCCATCTGATCAATGCGCCGGGCGCGGCTTGACCTCGGCGCCGCGCATCGCCTCCGCGAACGCCCCGCTCGCGCTCGAGAACTCGCCGTACTGGCCGCCGCCCATCGCGTACGCCGTCTCGGAGTGCTGCGAGAGATCGAGGCCCGCCATCTCGTCCTCGTCGCTCACGCGCAGGCCGACGAGCGCGTCCACGACCTTGAGGATGACGTACGTCAGCACGACCGCCATCGCCACCGTGGCCGCCACCGCGACGATCTGCGTCCACAGCTGCCCCGGGTTGCCGAAGAAGAGCCCGTCGCCGCCGGCCTCGTTGACCGCCTTCGAGGCGAACAGGCCGGTGGCGAGCGCGCCCCACGTGCCGCCCACGCCGTGCACGCCGACGACGTCCAGCGAGTCGTCGTAGCCGAGCCTCGACTTGAAGTTGCACGCCGAGTAGCACAGCGCGCCGGCGGCGGCGCCGATGACGATCGACGACACGGGGCCCACGAAGCCGGCCGCCGGCGTGATGGCGACGAGGCCCGCCACGGCGCCGGAGGCGGCCCCGAGCACTGTCGGCTTGCCGCGCGTCATCCACTCCGTGAACATCCAGCCGAGCGCGGCCGCGGCGGCGCCGGTGTTGGTCGCCAGGAAGGCGCTGGCGGCGAGGCCGTTGGCCTCGAGCGCGCTGCCCGCGTTGAAGCCGAACCAGCCGAACCAGAGCAGCCCCGCGCCCATGACCGTCATGGGCAGGTTGTGCGGCTGCATGGGCTGGTGCCCGTAGCCGCGCCGCTTGCCGAGGACGATGGCGCAGACCAGCGCCGACACGCCGGAGGAGATGTGCACGACGGTGCCGCCGGCGAAGTCGAGGGCGCCGAGCTTCTTGAGCCAGCCGCCGTCGCCCCATACCCAGTGCGCGAGCGGGTCGTAGACGAAGGTCGCCCACAGCACGGTGAACAGGAGGAACGCCGAGAACTTCTTGCGCTCGGCGAAGGCGCCCGTGATCAGCGCGGGCGTGATGATGGCGAACATCATCTGGAAGGTCGCGAACGCCTGGTGCGGAATGGTCTTGGCGTACGTGTCGAACGGCTCGATGCCCACGCCGCGCAGGCCGACGTACTCGAGCCCGCCGATGAGGCCGCCCCGGTCCGGGCCGAAGGCGAGGCTGTAGCCCCACAGCACCCACTGGATCGAGATGACGGCCATGATGATGAAGGACTGCATCAGCGTGGCGAGCGCGTTCTTCTGGCGCACCATCCCGCCGTAGAAGAGCGCGAGGCCGGGCGCGGTCATGAGCAGCACGAGGGCGGCGGAGGTGAGGATCCACGCCGTGTCCCCCTTGTCGATCTGCGAGACCGGCGCGGCGACCGCGGGCGCAGCGGGCGCGACGGCCGCCGGCGCGGCCGGCTGCTGGGCCAGCGCCGCGGTCGCGCCGGCGGCCAGGAGGAGCAGTGTCAGCATTGACAGGCTCAGTCGCTTCACGAGGGTCTCCTTTCGCCGCGTGCTACAGGGCCGATTGGTCGCGTTCGCCCGTGCGAATGCGGATGGCGGTCTCCACCGGCGTGACGAAGATCTTGCCGTCGCCGATGTTGCCGGTCTTCGCGGCCGCGGCGACGACCTCGGCGACCTTGTCGACGAACTGGTCCGGCACGACGACCTCCACCTTGATCTTGGGGAGGAAGTCGACCGTGTACTCGCCGCCGCGATACAGCTCGGTGTGGCCCTTCTGACGCCCGAACCCCCGCACCTCGGACACCGTCATGCCGATCACGCCGATGCCGGTGAGGGCTTCCTTGACGTCGTCGAGCTTGAACGGCTTGATGATCGCCTCGATCTTCTTCATCGCGTCCTCCCGGATGCGACCGTCTGAGCAACACGCATGCCGGAGCGAGGCACCGAGGAGACATGCGGAATCAAGGGCTTGGCGAACGGGGTCGATCGGAGCGCTGCCCAAACGATGGGCACGGGCGGGGGTGCTGCCCAGCTTTCGGGCGGCGGCGCCGAGGGGAACCGGGCGGCGGCGCCGCCCGCCGGTTCCCTCAGGACCCCGGGCGCTCGGACCGTGCGGTGAGGAGGAGGACCACGGCGCCGGCCGCGACGACGGCGACGCCGAGCAGGGCCCCGAAACCCGTGTAGGCGAGGCTCGAGTAGAGCAGGTACGCGCAGGTGAGACAGAAGACGATCGGCGTCAGCGGGTACAGCGGCACGCGGAAGGGCCGCGGGCGCTCCGGCTCGCGGCGCCGGAGCACGAAGAGCGCCACGCCCGCCAGGAGGATGAAGGTCCAGAACACCGGCGCCGTGTACTCCACCATCGTCTCGAACCCGCGGCGAGTCAGGGCGCCGATGACGATCAGCAGCACCGCGACGACGGCCTGGGCGACGAGCGCGTTCACGGGCGTCTGCCGCGCCGGGTGCCAGCGTCCGAGCGCGCGGAACGGCGCGAAGTCCCGGCCGACGGCGTAGGCGCTGCGCGCGCCCGTGAAGACGGTGGCGTTGATCGACGTCAGCGTCGCGATCACGACCATGACGCTGACGAGCACCGCGCTTCCCCGCCCCGTCGCCTGCTGCAGCAGGTCGGCGGCGGGCGCCTTCGAGGCCGCCAGGCCGGCCAGCCCCAGCCCGCGGACGAGGGCGACGTTCACGAGCACGTAGAGCACGGTGACGATCAGGATGCTGAGCACCAGCGCGCGGACCATGTTGCGGCCGGGCTCGCGCACCTCCGCGGAGACGTAGGAGGCCTCGTTCCATCCGCCGTAGGTGAGCAGCACGAAGACCATCACGAGCCCGAACCCGGCCGGCGTCGCCGCCGCCGCGGACGCCGCCGGCGGCGCGCCGGGCGCGAGCAGCCCCACGCCGATGACGAGCAGGACCCCGAACACCTCGAGCGTGGTGAGGAGGTTCTGCGTCAGCACCGTCCGCGGGACGCCGCCGATCTGCAGCGCGGTCAGGACGGCGACGACGACGGCCGCGTACAGCGCCGTCGAGTACGGGGTCAGGGGCAGGACGGCCGAGGCGTAATCGCCGAGCACGAACGCGAGCAGGGCGATGGAGCCGGTCTGGATCACCGTGAGCCGCGCCCACGCGAACAGGAACGCCAGCCGCCGGCCGAAGGCCCGCGTGAGGAAGTGATAGTCCCCGCCCGCGTCCGGATACGCCGACGCCAGCTCCGCGTAGCAGAGCGCGCCGATCAGCGAGATGAGGCCGCCGGCGCTCCAGGCGAGCACGAGCGGGCCGAGCCCGTCGACGTTGCCGGCGACGAGGGCGGGCGTCTTGAAGATGCCGGCGCCGACGATGATGCCGACGACGATGGCGACGGCGTCCGCGACCCTCAGCGACGGCCGCGGCGCGGCGGCCGCCGGCGTCGCACTCGCCTCGGGGGCCGCGAGGCCGGGCTCCGGGAGGCTCACGGCCGCGACCGCCGATGCGAGTCGTGGCCCATGCGGGGCGGCGGTGCAACGGGAGCGCCAGCGAGCGCCCGCCGCGGGCGCCGCACCGCCGCCGACGGGCGGCACGGCGCGTGCAGACTACGGCCGGCGCTGCGGGATGTTGTGCTTGCGCATCTTCGAGTACAGCGTCGGACGGCGCAGGCCGAGCAGCGCCGCCGCCGCCTGCTTGTTCCAGCGCGTCGACTCGAGGGCCTTGAGGATGGACGCACGCTCGATCTCCTCCAGTGAGCCGGCCGGCACCTCCGATGGCGCGATCGTGGACGAGGTGCCGGTCTCGGGCGCGGCGTGCTGCAGGGACTCCGGCAGATCGGCGAGCGTGATCTCCTTGCCGCGCGCGACCAGCACGGCGCGCTCGATCGCGTGCTGCAGCTCCCGCACGTTGCCGGGCCACGGATAGGATAGCAGGCGCCGGTACGCCTCGGGCTCGATGGCCTCGATGCCGCGCTGGTGCTTGGCGCGATACCGGTCGAGGAACGCGCGCACGAGAATGGGGATGTCCTCGCGCCGGTCCCGGAGCGGCGGGACCGAGATGGTCACCGTGTTGATCCGGAAGTAGAGATCCTGGCGCAGGTGGCCTTCCTTGACCGCCTGCTCGGCGCTGCGGTTCGTCGACGACAGGAGGCGGAAGTCCACGGGGATCGACTTCGCGCCGCCCAGGCGCCGCACGACGCGCTCCTCGAGCACGCGCAGCAGCTTGGCCTGGAGGTCGACCGGCATCTCGGTGATCTCGTCGAGGAGGAGCGAGCCCTTGTGAGCCTCCTCGAGCAGCCCGACCTTCTCGGTGGTGGCGCCCGTGAACGAGCCCTTGGTGTGCCCGAAGAGCTCCGACTCGATCAGATCCTTCGGCAGCGCCGCGCAGTTGATCTTGACGAACGGCCCGTCGCGCCGGCTCGACCGCTCGTGGAGCGCGTTGGCGATGAGCTCCTTGCCGGTCCCGCTCTCGCCCAGGATGAGGACGTTGGCGTCGGCGTCGGCCACGGAGGCGATCGTCTCGAGCACGCGCTGGATGCCGGGCGCGCTGCCGAGGATCTCGGTGTCGGCCGCCTGCTCGGCGAGCCGGCGCCGGAGCTCGGAGTTCTCGACGACCAGCTTGCGACGCTCGAAGGCGTTGCGCACGAGCCCGACCACCTCGTCGGGGTCGAACGGCTTCTCGACCACGTGGAAGGCGCCCGCGCCCTTCGTGGCCTCCATCGCCTTGCGTACCGAGCCGTAGGCGGTGATCACGATGACCTCGATGGAGGGGTCGCGCGCCTTGAGCTCCTTGGTCAGAGTCAGGCCGTCGCCGTCGGGCAGCATGAGGTCGACGATGGCCGCCTGCACGTCCGTCTGCGCCACCGCGGCCAGCGCCGTGCGCACGCTGCCCGCGAGGCGCACGCTCATCCCCTCCGCCTCGAGGGTCAGCCGCAGCCCGTCGGCGATCGACGCCTCGTCGTCGACGACGAGGACCGTCTGTCTCATGCCGCACCGTCGATCGGCAGCCGCGCCGTGACCCGCGTCCCCTGCCCGAGGACGCTGTGGATCGACAGCTCGCCGCCGTGCAGGTCGATGACCGAGCGCGCGATCGCCATGCCGAGCCCGGTGCCCTGCGGCTTGGTCGTGAAGAACAGGTCGAACATGCGCGACTGTGTCTCCTCGCTCATGCCGCTGCCGGTGTCCTCGACGGTCACGCTCACCGACCGCGCCGGCGCGCTGTAGCTCGTCGTCACCGTGAGGCGGCCGCCCGGCGCCAGCGACTCCAGGCCGTTCAGGATGAGGTTCAGGAAGGCCTTCCGGAGCTCCCGCGCGTCGACCTTCACGTCGGCCGGGCACTCCGGGTCGTACGCGCGGAAGATCTCGACGTTCTCCGTCTGCGTGCGCGCCTCCGCGAACGACAGGCACTCGTCCAGCAGCGCGTGGATCGCCACCGGTGCCCGGTGCAGCTCCGGCGGCCGGCCAAAGGCGGTGATCTCGGCCACCACGGCCGCCAGGTGGTCGACGGTGCCGGAGATCTTCTGCGCGAGGGCGGCGCCCTCGGTGTCGCCGTTCTTGCCCAGCCGCTGCTCGAGGTGGCGCGCGTAGAGGCGCAGGCCCGCCAGCGGATTCTTCAGCTCGTGGGCGACCTGCGTCGCCATGCGCCCCAGCGCGGCCAGCGCGCCGCTGCGCAGGCGCTCCAGCTCGTGCGTGTTGCGGATGGCCACCGCCGCCTGCGACGAGAAGAGCGCCAGTAGCTCGAGGTCGTCCTCGTCCGGCTCCACCCGGTCGGACGTCTCGATCACGAGCGCGCCGGCGGGGCCCTTCTGCACGACCAGCGGCGCGGCCACGATGGCGCCCGGCTCCGAGCCGGGGAACGTGGCGGGGACGCCCTTGTCCATGGCCGCCCGGGCCGCCGCCTCCAGCGCCTGCCACGAGGGCGGCGGCGTGCCCGCGCTCGCCATCGGCAGCAGCCGCCCCTGCTGGAGCTGGAAGACCACGCAGCGCTCGGCCTCGGTCGTCTCGACGGCGGCCTGCGCCACCGCGTCGAGCACGCGCTCCATGATGCCCGAGGAGGCCAGCGTCTGTCCGACCGCCAGGAGGCGCTCCCGATCGCGCGCCCACCGGCGCGTCTCGAGCGCGCGGCCGATCTTGGCCCGCAGCTCGTCCTTGACGAACGGCTTCGTGAGGTAGTCGAAGGCGCCGCGCTGGACGGCCTCGACGGCCGTCTCGATCGTCCCGTGCGCGGTCATGATGAGCACGGGCAGGCGCGGCTGGCGGTCGTGCAGCGACTCCATGAGGCGGATGCCGTCCATCGGCTCCATGCGCAGGTCCACCAGGGCGAGGTCGAAGCGGCCGCCGTCGACGTACCGCTGCGCGTCGAGCGGGTCGCCGGTCGCCGTCACGTCGAAGCCCATGGCGGTGAGACGCATCTCGAGGACTTCCAGGATGGCGGCATCGTCGTCCACGACGAGGACTTTTCGCATCACCGTTTCTTTCGCTCGAGGTTGAGGTCCACTTCCTTCAGCTTCTCGAGATCGGCCCGCAGCCGCTCCGTCAGCTGGCGCAGCTTCACGAGCTCCGCCTCGCGCGCGGCCAGCTCCGCGTCGCGCGCGGCCAGCTCGCTGCGCAGCCGCGCCAGCTCGGCGCGGGCGGTGACGATCGAGGCCACCGCGTCCCGGCTCTTCAGGGCGCGCGAGGCCGCCGGGTCGCCGGGATAGCGGCTCAGGAACTCGTCGTACGCGCGGAGCGCCGGCTCGTACTGTTGCCGGTCGGCCAGGCGGTCGGCGCGGGCCAGCAGCGCGGCGGCGCTGTCGAGCGGCCAGCCGCCGCTGGCGCACCCGACGAGGACGAGCGCGAGGACCGCGAGCGCGAGCCGGCGTCTCATGCCGCCGCCCGCGGCAGCAGCACGCTGAAGCGGCTGCCCTTGCCCTCGTACGATTCCACGGTCACGCGTCCGCGGTGGGCCTGCACGATGCCCCGCACGACGGCGAGCCCGAGCCCCGTCCCGCCGCGATCGCGATGCGCCTGCCGCCACGAGTCGAAGATGTGCGGCAGCGCCGCCGGCGGAATCCCCACGCCCGTGTCCTCCACCTGCAGCTCGAGCTCCTCGCCGGCGTCCACCAGCCGGATCGCCACCTGCCCGCCGCGCGGCGTGAAGCGCACGGCGTTGGCGACGAGGTTGACGACGACCTGGAGGAGCCGGTCCTCGTCGCCGACGCAGTCGAAGCGCGCGCCGACGCGCTCCAGCCCGAGGCTGAGCCCGGCCTCCTCGGCCAGCGGCCGGAGCTCCTCGACGGCCCGGGCCACCACCTGCGCCACGTCGACGGTCTCGCGCGCCAGCGGCAGGACGCCGGCGCGCAGGCGGCTCAGCTCGAGGATCTGGTTCACGAGCCGCAGCAGCCGATCGGTCGAGCGACTGATGAGCGTCACGAGGCGGGTCTGCTTGGCGTTGAGCGGCCCCGGCACGCCATCGCGCAGCAGGTGCGCGGCCTCCCGCACCGAGGTCAGCGGCGAGCGCAGCTCGTGCGAGAGGGTGGCGAAGAACTCCTCCTTCGTCTCGTCCATCCGGCGCAGCTGGGCGGCCATGGCGTTGAAGGAGCGTCCGAGGGCGCCGATCTCGTCGCGGGCGGAGGCGTCGATGGGATCCCGGAACGAGCCGGCGGCGACGGCGGCGGTGGCCTCCGAGAGGCGGCGGAGCGAGCGCGTCATGCGAAAGGCCAGGAGCCCGGTCCCGACGAGCGCCAGGGCCACCGCCGTCCCGAGCGCCGCCATGACGCCGGCCCACGTGCGGGCCTCGAGCCGCGCCGCCTCCGCCTGCGCGGCGACCACGCGCGCGTGCGTGGCCGCGACGAGGGAGTCGAGCGCGCGCTCCACGCGCTCGCCCTCGGCGCGGGTCTCCAGCCGGGCGGGCGCCCGGCGGTCCTTCAGCAGGCGCGCGTGCTCCGCCGAGACGCTCGTGCGGTACAGGTCGAAGGCGACCGACGCCTCGGCGAGATTCTCCCGCTCGCGCGTCGTGGGCACGAGCTCGCGAAGCCGGTCGAGCCCGTCGCGCACGCGCACGACGCGCTCCTCCCACAGGGCGGCGTAGCGCGGATCACGCAGGATGAGCAGCCGCGCCTCCAGGCGGGCCAGCGCGCCGAGCTCCTCGTGCAGGACGCTCGTGAGCTGCAGCGCGGGAACGGTCTGGGTCGTGATCTCCCGGTTGACGGAGACGAGGCGCCCCACCGCGCGCAGGCTCAGCACCCCCACGCCGGCGAGCACGGCGATCACCAGCGAGAAGGTCAGGAAGATCTTGGAGGCCAGCCGCATGGATCGTCGTCGGCCCTCTACCGCCCTGCCGCCGAGACCCGCGCGGCCGCCGAGCATGCCGGCGTCAAGAGCGCCACGGCCGACAGGGTGCTACGTTTCGCCGTTTCGATCAAGTGCCGCGCGGCCTCACGCGCCATCGGCCAGCTCGCTCCAGACGTTGCGTCCCCGCGTCTCGCGCAGCAGGAGGCTCAGCGCGGTCGCCGCCAGCACGAACAGCGCGCAGATGGCGAAGGCGGCCCGATACGCCTCCACGGGGTAGGCGCGGGCGCCGCCCGCCATCGCGCCCGCCCAGCGGGCGTCGAGGACGGCGCCGATGGGCCCCTGGGTGAGCGCGGCGCCGACGAAGCCGCCGAGATTGGTGACGGCCACCGCCACCCCGGCCAGCTCCGGCGGGTTGACCTCGCGGCCGATCGGCCACGTCAGCACGAAGGCGCCGCCGAAGACACCCATGGCGAACAGGAGCGCGCCCACCGCCCACAGCGTGACGGCGCCCAGCGTGGCCACGAAGACGGCCCACACGACGAGGAGTCCCGCGCACAGCACCGTGTACGGCAGCTTGCGCCGCCGGAGGATCGAGTCGGAGACGTAGCCCGTGAGGGGGGCGGCGACGATGAGCGCCACCGACGTCGTGGCGGCCACGGTGGCTGCGCGCGTCGTCGGCACCGCGTAGACGTCGCGCAGGTACGGCACCACCCAGAGAAAGAGGTTTCCGACGGCGGCGTACAGGCAGAAGAACGCGAGGAACGGGGGCCAGGTGTGCCGGTTGGCCAGCACGCGACGCATGCCGCGCAGGACGGCGCCGAGCGACGACGGCGCGCCGCGTGCCGCGGCCCCGGGCGCGTCGCGCACGATCGCCAGGCAGAGCGCCGCGCAGGCGAGCGTGACGCCGCCCACGACCCAGAAGGCGCCGCGCCACCCCGCCCACGCCACGAGGCCGGCCAGCGGCGCGGTGGCGACGAGGCCGCCGACGACGCCGACGGTGGCGGTGATCGCGGAGAGGAGGCCGAAGCGTCCGGGGGGAAACCATGCGGCGGCGATCTTCAGCGCGCCGATGAAGGTCACGGCGGCGCCGAGACCGACCAGGAAGCGGCCGGCGAAGAGCAGGGGCG
>DASUPA010000108.1:0-5256 GCA_036276335.1 Candidatus Methylomirabilota bacterium
AGCGCGTCGACGAAGGCCTGCGCGTAGACGGGCAGGTGACGGCGCGCGTCCCAGACGGCGGCCGTGGAGCCGCCGATCGCCCGGCCGTTCCGCGTGAGCGGCGCCACGTGGAGGCCGGCGCGGCTGAAGAGCGTGGTCGACGGCACGATCGCGATGCCGTGGCCGCCGCGGGCGAGGCTCACGAGCGAGTGGGGGTCGCCGGCCTCGATGAGCACGCGGGGACGGATGCGCGCGGTCTCGCACGCCGCGTCGAACCGGAGGCGGGAGGCGAAGTCGCGGCGGAGCAGGAGCACCGCCTCGTGGTCCAGCTCGGAGACGTCCAGGGTGCGCCGCCGGGCGAGCGCCGTCCGCGACGGCATCACCGCCAGCACCCAGACGGGGAACAGCGGGCGCGCGCGCAGGTCGTCGCCGGCCGGCACCGCGCCCAGCGCCAGGTGCAGCTCGCCCCGCTGCACGCGCGTCTTGAGTCGCATGCCGCCGTCCTCCACGAGGCGGACGTCGATGCCGGGCCACTGACGGCGAAAGCCGACGAGGAACGCGCTGATGAGGCTCTCGAGCGTCTGGGCGGTGGCGCCGAGGCGCAGGGTGCCGCTGGCGCCGCCGGCCAGGGCGCCCGCCTGCTCCCGCAGCCCGTCGGCGGCGCGCAGGATGTCGCGCGTCCGCGCGAGGAGGTTGTCCCCGGCGGCGGTGAGCTGCAGCCGGCGCCCGACGCGGTCGAAGAGGGGCAGGCCCAGCTCCGACTCGAGGTCCCGGATCTGGCGCGAGAGGGCGGGCTGGGTGACGCGCAGCTGGGCGGCGGCGCGCGAGACGCTGCCGGCGTCGGCGACGGCGACGAAATAGCGGAGGTGCCTCAGCTCCACGGTGCGCTCATGCCTGCCGAGTATAACGGCTCAGTAGAACTATGCATTGGAGTTGGGGCCGGCAACCGGCGTACACAGGAGGCGTGACGAAGCTCGCGACGTGGGACCCGGCCCAGTACCTGCGCTGGAGCGACCACCGTCTCCGGCCGGCGGTGGATCTCGTCCAGCGGATCCCGCTGGCGCGCCCGGCCCACATCGTGGACCTGGGCTGCGGCACGGGCAACGTCACGGCGGTGCTGCGGCGGGTCTGGCCGGAGGCCCGGGTGACGGGTGTCGACGCCTCGGCGGCCATGCTCGAGCGCGCCCGCGCCACCGACTCCGCCGTGGAGTGGCGCCAGGCGGAGATCGGCGCGTGGCGGCCCGACGGCCCCGTCGACCTGCTGTTCTCGAACGCGGCGCTGCACTGGCTGGACGACCACGCCACCCTGTTTCCGCGACTCCTCGGCCTCGTCGCCCCCGGCGGCGTCCTCGCCGTGCAGATGCCCCGGAACTTCGGCGAGCCCTCGCACACCTCGATCACGGAGACGGCCCGCGAGGAGCGCTGGCGCGCGCGGCTGGCGCCGCTGATCCGGCCGGAGCCGTGCAAGCCGCCGGCGTTCTACTGGGACCTGCTGGCGCCGCGGGCGACCTCGCTCGACGTCTGGGAGACCGTCTACCAGCAGCGCCTGACCGGCGACAACCCCGTGGCCGACTTCGTCAAGGGCTCGTGGCTCCGGCCGTACCTCGACGCGCTCGACGGCGACGAGCGCGCCGCGTTCGAGGCCGCGTACCGGGCGCGGGTGGCGCGCGCGTATCCCGCGCGCCCCGACGGCACCACGCTGTTTCCGTTCCGCCGGCTGTTCATCGTGGCGCAGTGCTGACGGCCGCGTTCTTGACCGGTCCGGCACGCTGCGCTAAGGTTATTCGTCGTTTTGCGAGCGCCGTCTCACCATAGGGAGGCCCCGATGTCCGCGCAGATCAGGTCGCTGTACGCCTCCATGCCCGACCGGCTCGCCCGCGCCCGCACCGCCTTCGGGCGTCCGCTGACACTGTCGGAGAAGATCCTCGTCGCCCACTGCGACGACTTCGAGACGCAGGAGTGGGAGCGCGGCAAGGCCATCCTGAGGCTGCGCGTGGACCGCGTGGGGCTGCAGGACGCCACCGCGCAGATGGCGATTCTGCAATTCATGATGTCGGGCCGCAAGCGGGTGGTGGTGCCGACGACCGTGCACTGCGACCACCTGATCCGCGCCGAGTCCGGGTCCACCGAGGACCTGGCGCGTGCCATCCAGGAGAACCGCGAGGTCTACGACTTCCTGCGCTCCGCCGCGCGCAAGTACGGCATGGGCTTCTGGCGCCCGGGCGCGGGGATCATCCACCAGGTCGTGCTCGAGAACTACGCGTTCCCCGGCGGGCTCATGATCGGGGCGGACTCGCACACGCCGATGGGCGGCGGCCTCGGGATGCTGGCGATCGGCGTCGGCGGCGCCGATTGCGCGGAGGTCATGGCGGGGCTCGCGTGGGAGGTCCTGCACCCGCGGCTGGTGGGCGTGCATTTGACCGGCAAGCTCGCGGGCTGGACGGCGTCGAAGGACGTCATCACGTATCTCTGCTCGCTCCTCACGGTGAAGGGCGGCACGAACAAGATCATCGAGTACTTCGGCCCCGGCGCGGAGTCCATCAGCGCAACCGGCAAGGGGACGATCTGCAACATGGGCGCCGAGCTCGGCGCGACCACGTCGGTGTTCCCCTACGACGCCCGGATGGCCACCTACCTGCGCGCCACCGACCGCGCCGACGTGGCGGCCCTCGCCGACGAGTACCGCGCCCATCTCGTGGCGGATCCGGAGGTGGAGTCGAAGCCGGAGGCCTTCTACGACGAGATCGTCGAGATCAACCTCGACACCCTCGAGCCGCAGGTGGTCGGGCCGCACTCGCCGGACCTGGGCCGACCGGTGAGCCGGCTCGGCGCCGACGCGCGGCAGCACGGCTGGCCCACCACCATCACGAACGCGCTCATCGGCTCGTGCACGAACTCCTCGTACGAGGACATGCGCCGGGCCGCGCACATCGCCACCCAGGCGCTGAAGGCGGGCGTCAGGGCGAAGAGCCGCTTCCTCATCACGCCGGGCTCCGAGCGCGTCTTCCAGACGATCAAGCGCGACGGGATCATGGAGACGTTCGAGAAGCTCGGCGGCACCGTACTGGCCAACGCGTGCGGCCCGTGCATCGGCCAGTGGAAGCGCTCCGACGTGGCCGCGAACCAGACGAACACCATCGTGTCGTCGTTCAACCGGAACTTTCCCGGCCGCAACGACGGCAGCGCGGCGACGCTGTCCTTCATCACGAGCCCCGACATCGTGACCGCCCTCGCCATCGCCGGCACGCTGGACTTCGACCCGGTTCACGGCACGCTGACCACCCCGGAGGGCAAGCAGGTGCGCTTCACGCCGCCGGAGGCCGAGGAGCTGCCGCGGGACGGCTTTGCGAAGGGGGCAGAGGGCTACGAGGCCCCGGCCGAGGACGGCGACAGCGTCGCCGTCGAGCTGCCGCCGAACAGCGAGCGGCTCCAGGTCCTGGGCCCCTTCGTGGCGTGGGACGGCGCCGACTTCGTCGACCTGCCGATCCTCGTCAAGACGCGGGGCAAGACGACCACCGACCACATCTCGCCGGCCGGCCCGTGGCTGCGCTTCCGCGGCCACCTGGACCGCATCAGTGACAACATGTTCCTCGGCGCGGTGAACGCGTTCACGGGCGAGACGGGCAAGGGGACCAATCCGCTGACCGGCGCCGCCAGCCAGCCGTTCGCGAAGACGGCGCGCGAGCTGAAGGCCCGCGGCGTCGAGTGGATCGTCGTCGGCGACGAGAACTACGGCGAGGGCTCGAGTCGCGAGCACGCCGCCATGTCGCCGCGCTACCTCGGCTGCGTGGCCGTGATCGTGCGGAGCTTCGCGCGGATCCACGAGACGAATCTGAAGAAGCAGGGGATCCTGCCCCTCACGTTCATCGACCCCGCCGACTACGACACGTTCGAGCAGAGCGACCGCGTGAGCGTCACCGGCCTCTACGCACTGGAGCCCGGCCGGCCCGTCACGCTCGAGATCAAGAAGCCCGACGGCCGCGTGCTGCGGATCCAGGCACGCCACAGCATGACGCGCGAGCAGATCGCGTGGTTCAGGGCCGGCTCGGCGCTCAACGCCGGCCAGCCCGTGGACGTGGCGAGCGGCGGGGCGGCGGATCCCGGGCAGGTCCGGCTGAAAGCCGGCGACACCAAGGCGAAGCCAGGAAAGGACGTCTAATGGCAGGCAAGGTCCGGATCCCGAAGGGCGAGAAAGTCACCATCGACCACGGCAAGCTGCGCGTGCCGGACAACCCCATCATCGCCTTCATCGAGGGGGATGGGACCGGACCCGACATCTGGGCGGCCGCCGTCCGCGTGCTCGACGCGGCGGTCGAGCAGGCCTATCGGGGCACGAAGAAGATCGCCTGGGCCGAGGTGTACGCCGGCGACAAGGCGCTGGCGGTCTACGGCAAGGACTGCCCGCCCAATCTGCTGCCGGAGGAGACGCTCGACGTCATTCGCGAGTACCTGGTGGCGATCAAGGGGCCGCTGACGACGCCGATCGGCGAGGGCTTCCGCTCGCTGAACGTGACGCTGCGCCAGGTGCTCGATCTGTACGTGTGCCTGCGCCCGGTCAAGTACTTCCAGGGCGTGCCGTCGCCCGTGAAGCGGCCGGAGAAGGTCGACATGGTGATCTTCCGCGAGAACACGGAGGACATCTACGCCGGCATCGAGTGGGAGCAGGGCACGCCGGAGGCGCGGAAGGTCGTCGAGTTCCTCCAGAAGGAGATGAAGGTCAACAAGATTCGGTTCCCGCAGACCTCGTCCATCGGCATCAAGCCGGTGTCGAAGGAGGGCTCGGAGCGGCTCATCCGCGCCGCCATCCGGTACGCGATCGAGAACAACCGGCGCAACGTGACCCTCGTGCACAAGGGGAACATCCAGAAGTACACCGAGGGCATGTTCATGAAGTGGGGCTACGCCCTCGCCAAGAAGGAGTTCGGCGACAAGACGATCGGCTGGGACGAGTGCGGCGGCAAGCCGCCGGCCGGCAAGATCCTCATCAAGGACGCCATCACCGACGCATTCCTCCAGCAGATCCTCACGCGACCCGACGAGTTCGACGTCATCCCGACGTGCAATCTGACCGGGGACCTGCTCTCCGACGCGCTCGCGGCGCAGGTGGGCGGCATCGGTATCGCCCCCGGCGCCAACATCAACTACGAGACGGGCCACGCGCTGTTCGAGGCGACCCACGGCACCGCGCCGAAGTACGCGGGTCAGGACAAGGTCAATCCGGGCTCGGTGATCCTGTCCGGCGAGATGATGCTGCGCTACATGGGCTGGACCGACGCC
>DASUPA010000109.1:0-8645 GCA_036276335.1 Candidatus Methylomirabilota bacterium
CGCCTGCAGGGCGGCGAGCGCCTCGGCCGTGATGGTCGGAAACCGCGTCGACGCCAGCGTGTTCATCGGATCATCCTCTCCCGCGGGATCGTTCGGCGCCGTGTGAGACCATGAACACGTGACCCGATCCTCGCTCGTCTCTCCGCTCCTCGCCACCGTCGGCTACATGCTGGTCGTGGTCGCGCTCCTCGTCGTGCCGACGAGCGCGCCGCACGAGCCACGCGGCTATCTCACGGAGTATCAGCTTACGCTGGGCCGCCGCGTCGTGGCCGACGTCGCCGTCAATATAGCCATCTTCGTCCCGATCGGCTGGGGTCTCCATCGCGGCGGCCGTCGCCTCCGCGTGCGGCCGGGCGCGCGCCTGCTCGGCGTGGCCGTCGCCGCGGCGCTCTTCAGCGCGGTGATGGAGACGTTGCAGTTCTGGCTGCCGGGGCGCTATTCCTCCGTCGTCGACGTGGCGGCCAACACGCTCGGCGCCGCGCTGGGCGCCTGGGCGGAGGCGCGCCACGGGAGCCGCCGGACCGCCTAGGCCGCGAGCGTGTCGATCGCGCGCACCTCGTCGTCCGAGAGTGGCAGCGCGCGGCTGGCCAGGTCCTGTCGCATGTGCTCCGCGCTCGTGGTGCCGGTGAGCGGCAGCATGCCGACCGCCCGCGCGAAGCGGAACACGATCTGGGCGGGCGTGGCCGCGACGCGGGCCGCGATGCGCGCCAGCAGCGGGTGTCGCAGCACCTCCGGGTTCGCCGTGAGGAGCGAGAAGCCCTGGTAGACGATCCCCCGCTCGGCGCAGAACGCGCGCACGTCTCGGTCCCAGCCGAGGCGCGCGAAGCACCGGTTCTGGACGAACGCGGGGGCCTCGGCGCCCGTGACCGCCATCTGCTCGAGATGGCGCCGCGAGACGTTGCTGACGCCGAGCAGGCGCGTGCGCCCGGCGTCGCGCTCGACCACCATCGCCTGCCACGCCTCCGCATCGTCGTCGGTCCAGCCGTGGCCCGAGGCGGGACCGTGGAGCACGTAGCTGTCGACGCGCTCGGTCCCGAGGTGCTCCAGCGAGCTCGCCATGGACTGGGCGACCTGCGTCGCCACGTCCGCCGACGGGTCGTACGGCATCCGGTGATCCTGGCCCTGCCGATAGGTGAACTTCGTCTGGAGGAACACCTCGTCGCGCGTGACGATGCCGGCGCGGCAGGCGGCGGCCAGTCCCGCGCCGACGCCGGCCTCGACGTAGTGTCGGCGCTGGTTCGCCGTGTCGATGCCGCGGAATCCCACCCGGAGCGCGAGCTCGGTCAGGGCCGCCGTGCGGTCTTCCTTCCACGCGGTGCCGTAGAGGAGATCCGGAACCGCGGGGGCGTCACGACGGCTCGTCATCCCGCGGCCGGGGCGACGCTGACGCCGCGCGCGCCGGTCGCCGCGATGGCGCGCGCGACGAGCCCCGAGGCCTTCACCTCCTCGACGAAGCGTCCGAGATAGGCGCGCGCGGCATCGCGGCCCCGCGGCACTCCGATCGCCTGCTGGACCGCCATGAACCGTCCGTCGAGCATGCGCGATCCGGGCAGCGCGTCCAGGAGCCCGATGAGCGCCTGGCGAAGCCCCGCCAGCGCGTCGACCTGACCGCCGACGAGCAGATCGAAGGCGGCCTCCGCCGTGGGCGCCCGCACGAGCTGCGCGCGGGCGAGACTGCGGCCGAGGAACAGCTCGTAGTTCGCCCGGGCCGGCGCCGCCACCCGCACGCCCTCGCGGTCGACGTCCGCCACGGCGTGCAGCGAGGATCCCGCCGGCACGAGATAGGTCGCCTCGATCTCCAGATAGGGCGGGCTGAAGCCGATGGCGTCGGCGCGCGCCGGGTCGATGCCGAGGAAGGCGATGTCCCAGGCGCCGGTCGGCGCCGCGTCGACCATCGCGGCCACCGTGTCGTAGGCCACGACCTCGAGCGGGACCGCGAGCCGCCGCGCCAGCTCCCGCGCCAGGTCGAGCGCGACGCCGCGCGACTCACCGCGCGCATCCCGCGTGGCCAGGATGAAGTTCCCGTAGTTGATCCCGGCGCGCAGCGTGGCGCCGCGGGCCAGCTCGGCGCGAACCGCCGGTGTGGGGGCATGCATGACGGTGCAGGATGCTAGCAGAATCCGGCGGCCGCCTGCTAACCTCGTGAGAGTGAGCGAGCCGTCGACGGTGGAGACCGAGCGCGGGCTGCACCGCCGGCTGAGCTCGTGGGAGGCGACGGCGCACCGGCTGCTGCATCGCTTCCACCTGGACCGCCTGCGGCTCAAGATCCTCGTGTTCGCGCTCGTCGCCACGCTCGTGCCGACGCTGACGATGAGCTACCACTCCTTCTCGATGAACCGCGAGCACGTCAACGCGCGGATCGGCGAGGAGCTGCGGAACGCGAGCACCCAGACGGCGCGCGAGTTCAACCTGTGGCTGAAGGAGCGCTTCTACGAGACGCGCGTCTTCTCGAGCTCGTACGAGGTGACCGAGAACGTCGAGCGGCTCGAGCGGTCCTCCGATTCCGGGCGCCGGAGCGGGGACGCGAGCCGCCGCCTGACCGACTACCTGGCGTCGGTGCGCGCGAAGTTCCCCGACTACGACGAGCTGGCGGTGCTGGACCTCGACGGCCGGCGGCTGGTCCCGGTGCACGGCGAGCCGCTGGCGTCCCGGCTGCCGCGCGAGTGGGTCAAGCAGATCGAGACCGACACGAACGTCGTCGGCGAGGCCTACCGCGACGGCGCGCGCGCCGCGCCGAGCGTGGTCATCGCCGTCCCCGTCAAGGCGGCGAGCGGCCGCCTGCTCGGCGCCATGGCCGGCAAGCTCAACTTCGACTCGCTCGGGCGACTGCTGACCGTGGTCGCCGACGGACAGACGAGCCGGCTTCATCTCGTTGACCGGCACGGGCGGCTCATCGTCGGCTCGGCCACGCCGCGCGGCCCCGCGCTCGAGACGCGGCTGCCCGCCGCCGCCATGACGAGCCTGGCGGGCAGCGGCGAGGCGACCGCGGGCTACGTCGACTTCCGGGGCGAGGCGGTGATCGGCACGATGCGGCCGGTCGCCGCGCTCGGGTGGGCCATGGTCGCCGACATCGCGCGCGCGGAGGCGTACGCCCGTGTCTCCCGACAGCGCAACGCCACGCTGCTCATGCTCGGAGGCCTGATGCTCGCGGTCGGGCTGGCCGCCTACGTCCTGGCCCTCACCGTGGTGCGCCCGCTCGAGCGCCTGACCGAGGGCGCCAAGCAGGTGGGCACCGGCGACTTCAGCGTCCGTGTCCCCGTGCTGGACTACGGCGAGGTCGGCTACCTGACCCGGGCGTTCAACACCATGGTCGCGCGCCTGCGCGAGGGGCGCGAGGAGCTGGCGGCCACCAACGCGGCGCTGGAGACGCTGTCGGTGACCGACGGCCTGACCGGCCTGTTCAACCACAAGCACCTGATGGCGACGCTCGCCAGCGAGGTGGCGCGCGCGCAGCGGCACAAGCACCCGCTGTCGGTCCTCATGATCGACGTCGACCACTTCAAGCAGTACAACGACCGCTTCGGCCACCAGATGGGCGACACGCTGCTCGCCGAGATCGCCGCCCTGTTCAAGCGGACCACGCGGAGCATCGACTATGCGGCGCGCTACGGCGGCGACGAGTTCGTCCTGCTCCTGCACGAGGTCGCCGCCGACGACGCCGTGCAGCTCGCCGACCGGGTGCGCAGCGCGGTGGCGGCCTCGACCTTCGGCCCCGGCGGGCACCGGGTGACGGTGAGCATCGGCGTGGCGAGCTATCCCGACCACGGCGACACCGCGGAGGCGATCGTCGCGAGCGCCGACGCCGGCCTCTACCGGGCGAAGCGCGGCGGGCGCAACGGCATCGTGCTGGCGGACGGAGGCGACGCGGCCGTTCAGCGCTGATCGACGAGGCTGTAGTGCATCCAGCCCGCGCGGCCATCGCCCGTCGTCACGCGGACCCACACCCCGCTGTACGCGATGCCGCTGAGCGCCGTGCCGCGCTCGACCACGAAGAGGACCTTGAAGCTCGGACCCGGGCCCTCGCGGACGTTGCTCCGGTTCGCCGCGCGCAGCTCCAGCGTCGGCGACAGCGCCAGCTCGCCGTCCGGCCGGACCGTGTCGGCGCCCCTCACCGGCCGACCCGAGGGCGTCCGGATGAGCATCTTCACCTGGCTGGTGAGATAGACGGTGCCGTCGTAGTTCTGCTTCTTGAACTCCTCGCTCGCGAGCTTCAGCAGCTGGCGGGCCTGGACGAGGTCGGCGTCCCTGAGTCGTAGCGCCGGCGCCGGCGGCATCGACTTGAGCGCGATCTCCGTCTCCGCCAGCGCCGACGCGGCCTCCGCGCGTCCCGAGAGCCCCCGGAGCTTGGCCATGGCGCGCACCACCTCGAGGATCGCGGCCTCGAGCTTGTGGTTCAGCGCCCGGATCTCGGCGTCCTTCTCCAGCAGCTGGAGGTGCTGGCGCGCGACTTTCTCCTCGAGCTCCCGGCTCGTGGCCGCATACTGGCGGACGGCGTCTTCCGAGACAGCGCGCTGCTCCACGGACCGCGGGCGCGCGCTCGACACGTCCGGCTCGACGATGCCGGCGACGGCACAGCCGCTCAGCAGCCCCGCCGCCAGCACGGCGACCATGCCGAGCTTCCCGGGCTTCCGTCGGTGTCGGTGCATGACGACCGACCGCGGAGCAAGCCGGGGACCAAACCCGCAACCGTGGAGAAAGGCTGGCATCGCGGGAGAATTCCCGGGCTCGCCTCGGCCGGATGACGTCTGGTCAGGCGGTCACAAATCGACCGCAATCGACCGCCCGGCCGCGCGACGGCTACCCCTCGCAGAGCGGGCAGATCGGCGTCAGCGTCGTGCCCACGACGCAGCACTCGAGGTCGAGAAAGTGACCGTTCGGGCACGCCAGCGCCAGCGGCTCGCCCTCGAGCCAGACGTTGCCGCAGACCCGGCAGTCCTCCGCCTGGCCCTCGCGCCACCCCGACGCGAGGGCGTTGCGAATCACCGCCGCCTCGATGGCCTCGTTGACCTCGCGCTCGATCTCGGTGCGCTCGTCCACCTCGTCGTCGTCCATGACCTCACTGTACTCCACCGCCCGGCGGCTCAGGCCTCCACGACCGTCGGCGGTCGCTCGACGTCGGCCGGCGCCTCGGCCAGGCGCGGCCGCCGTCCCAGGAACAGGACGAAGGGGATGACGGCGACGAAGATCCACGCGAGCCGCCAGAAGTCGTCGATGAACGACAGCGCCAGCGCCTCGCGCTGCACGACCTCGTAGAGGTGCGCCCATGCCTGCTGCTCGGCGGTGGCGGGGTCGGCGCCGCGGGCCGTGAAGATCCCGGTGAGCGCGTGGTAGCGGTCCCAGACGTCGGGGTCGTACAGGCTGACGTGGGCGGCCAGGCGTGCCTGGTGCGTCTGCGCGCCGCGCTCCAGCAGCGTGGCGACGGTCGCGATGCCGATGCTGCCGCCGATGGTGCGGATGAAGTTGAAGAGTCCCGAGGCGTGGCCGAGCTCGCGCATGGGCACCGCGCTCAGCGCCACCGTCGAGAGCGGGACGAAGGAGAAGCCGATGCCCAGGCCCTGGATGAACCGCGGCCACATGATGTGCCAGTAGCTCGCCTCCAGCGTGAGGGTGGCCATGAGGTACATGGCGTAGGCGTTGAGCGCGCAGCCCGTCGCGATGATCCAGCGCGGGTCGAGCCGGTTCATGAGCGCGCCGGCGATGGGCATGGTCACCAGCGTCGACACCCCCCCGGGGGCGAGCACGAGCCCGGCCAGCATGGCGGTGTAGCCCATCAGGATCTGCGTGAAGAGCGGCGACAGGACCATGATCCCGTAGAAGGCGATGCTGATGACGAACATCGCGGCCGTGGCCACCGCGAACGTCGCGTGACGCAGCACCCGCAAGTCCACCACCGGCTCCTCGGCGCGCAGCTCCCGCACGATGAGCGCGAGCAGCGCCGCGCCGGCCACCACGCTCAGCCAGACGATGAGCGGCGAGGCGAACCAGTCCTCGCGCTGCCCGCGATCGAGCACGAACTGCAGCGCGCTGATGCCGATCACGAGCAGCACCAGCCCGGGCACGTCCACCCGTCGCACCGCCGGCCGGGCGGTGGCCGAGTCCGGGACGACCAGCCACGCCAGCACGACCGCGGCCGCGCCGACGGGTACGTTGATGTAGAAGACCCAGCGCCAGCTCCAGTTGTCGGTGATCCAGCCGCCGAGCGTGGGCCCGATGATCGGCGCGAACATGATCCCGATGCCCCAGATCGCCATCGCCATTCCCCGCTGGCTCGCGGGGAACGTCTCGATCATCGTCGCCTGGGAGAGCGGCACCAGCGGCCCGCCGGCCAGCCCCTGGAGGAACCGCGCGGCCACGATCACGGCCAGGCTCGGCGCGGCGCCCGCCGCCGCCGACGTCACCGTGAACGCGACGGTGGCGATGATGAAGAGCCGCTTGCGCCCGAGGAGATCGGTCAGCCATCCCGTGATGGGCAGGCTGATGGCGTTGGCGACGAGGAAGGAGGTCAGGACCCACGTGATCTCGTCGACCCCCGCCGACAGGCTGCCGCGCATGTGATCGAGCGCGACGTTCGCGATGGTGACGTCGAGGATGACCAGGAAGGTCGCCATCATCGTCGCGACGGCGACGATGGCGCGGTGCACCCGCGGGCTCACCGCAGCTCGATGACCGGGACGACCGACATGCCGGGGACCAGCAGCGCCTGCCCCGTCTGTCCCGGCTCGAGGACCAGCTTCACCGGGATGCGCTGGACGACCTTCACGAAGTTCCCGGAGGCGTTCTCCGGCGGCAGCAGCGAGAAGCGCGAGCCGGTCCCGCTCTGGATCGAGTCCACGCGCGCGCGCAGCTCCAGCCCGGGATGCGTGTCGACCGTGATGGTCGCCCGCTGGCCGGGGCGCACCCGCGTGAGCTGCGTCTCCTTGTAGTTGGCCACCACCCAGACGTTCTCGACGTCGACGATGGCGAGCAGCGGCTGGCCGGGCTGCACGACCTGCCCCACCTCGACCGTCCGGCGTGTGACGCGGCCTGCGATCGGAGCGGCGATGGTCGTGTACTCGAGGTTGAGCTCGGCCTCCCGCAGCGCGGCGCGCGCCTCGGCCAGCTGCGCCTCCGCGCCGGCGGCCTCGGCGGTGCGGACGGTGACCTCGCCGCGACGGCTCCGCGCGTTGGCCAGCGCCGCCTGCGCCTCGTCCCGCTGCCGGCGGGACTGCGCCAGCGCGATCTCCTGGCTGCCGACCTCGGCCTCCGCCTGCAGGACCTCGGCGCGGGCGCCGTCGAGGCGCTGTCGCGCCGCCTCCAGCACGGCGGCGGTCGTCCTGACCGCGCGCTCGGCGTGATCCAGCTCCTGGCGGGCGACGAGCGTGCGCTCGAACAGGGCGAGGATGCGGCCGCGGTCGAGCGCGGCCTGGTCGAACTCCGCCTGGCGCGCGGCGACGTCCGCCTGCGCGGCCTGCACCGCCGCCCGGCGCGCGGCGAGCCGGCTGCGCCGCTCCTCGAGCCCCCGCTGCGCGCTCGCGATCCCGAGAGTCGCCTTCGCCGCCGTCGCCTCGGCGAGCTCGATCAGGCTGCGCGTCGACTCGTCGGTCATGGGGATGCCGGCCGTCGCCATCCGCAGCCGGCTCTCCGCCGTCTGCAGCGCCGCGCGAGCCTGGTGCACCTTGACCTCGAAATCGCGCGGGTCGAGGCGCACGAGCGACGCCCCCGCCGGCACGTGCGCGTTGTCGCGCACGAGCACCTCCAGCACGGTGCCGCGCACGCGGGCGCTGACCGGGGAGACGTGCGCCTCCACGAAGGCGTCGTCCGTCGCGACGTGGGCGTCCCAGTACCGCCACAGCCGCACGCCGTACACGCCGGCCGCCACCGCGACGACGCCGATGGCGAGGAGGGCGGCGATCCGGACGCGCCGCTGACGGCGCCCGGACCGCGTGAAGCTCTCCACTCCCGTCTCGGAGTCACTCACCCGGGCCACACTCTACCGGAAACGGGGCCAGGGCAGGACGGGACGATCCCGTCGCGGAGGGAGGCGGCCGAAGGGCTAGAAGCTCTGGGCGGTCGTATGCTTCAGCGCCAGGATGTCGGCGTAGCCGAGATACGTCGAGATCGACGCCACCACGACCCTGGCCTCCACCGTCACCAGCTCGATGCCGACGAGGGAGACGCGGACCCAGGCATCGATCACGATCCCCTTGTCGAGCACGCGGTCCAGGACCTCGACGAGATTCGAGGTGGCCGAGGCGCGCTCGACCGACGGCGCAGGGAAAATCTTTCCCGTCATCGCTGCAAGTCCGCGCACGGTGGCCGGAGCAATCGCGGTGCCGGACGGTGCTCGGCATGGCCGCTCGCCTCCGGTGCGCGGGCGGCACCGTTGGACGGTTGACACGTGACGTCCGTCGCGTCGCGCAGCTGTCGGTCGGGGTGCGCCGGGCCCGGCGTGGCCAGCACCTCACCTATCGGTTGACTCGCGCACGCGCCGCTCGCGGGCCACCGTCCCGGGAACCGCTGGAAGACGTTGGTAGACTTTGAGCATCTTCCTCACCAAGGAGATCACATGCACCACCGAGTCGTTCCCGCGCTCACCACTGCTCTGCTGCTCCTCGTCGCCGTGGCCGGCGCCCAGGTCCCGACGACCGAGAAGAAGGCGCTCGACG
>DASUPA010000110.1:0-6064 GCA_036276335.1 Candidatus Methylomirabilota bacterium
CCGGCGCGGGCCGCGCGCCGGGGGAACGCGCTGGCCTGGCACGCCTCCCTCACCGACGACGTCGCGCTCGAGATGACGCCGTGGGACATGGCCAAGCCGGTGATCGCCTCCGTGCAGGGGCACTGCCTGGGCGGCGGGTGCGAGCTGGCGATGCTGTGCGATCTCACGATCGCCGCCGACGATGCGCTCTTCGGCGAGCCGGAGATCCGCTTCTCCAACGTGGGGCCCGCGCTCGTGATGCCGTTCGTCATCGGGCCCAAGCGCGCCCGCGAGCTGCTCTACCTGGGGGACCCGATCGACGCGCCGACCGCGCTCGCGTGCGGGATGGTGAACCGCGTGGTGCCGCGCGCCGAGCTGGAGACGGCGACGCGCACGCTGGCGCGACGCATGGCGCTCATGGCGCCGGAGGCGCTCGCCGCCACCAAGCTGGCGCTCAAGCGCGGCGCCGAGTGCGCGGGGCTCCGGAACGCGCTGCACGCCGGGCTGGACGTGCTGGCGTCGCTCTACGCGGCCCGCACCGAGGTCGGCGTGAAGTTCGACGAGATCAAGGAGCGGGAGGGGCTGGGCGCGGCGCTGCGCTGGCGGGCGGCGCAGTTCGCGGAATAGGACGACCGGTACAGGCCGGGACCCTGTTGAACAATTCCCCGGGTGCGCCCACAATCCCGGGATGATGGCAGACCGCCCCCGGCAGTGGGCCCGCCGACTCCGGCCGGTCGTCACCCGCACCTGGTTCCTGGTCACTGCCGCGGTGATCGTGGTGCTCTTCGCCGCCTACACGCTCGCCGGCTTCTTCCTGGTCCCCCGGCTCATCCGGACCTACGTGCCGCAGTACGCGCAGGAGCAGCTGGAGCGGCGGGCGGAGATCGGCGAGGTGCGGGTGAATCCGCTCCTGTTCAAGGTGGAGATCAAGAACTTCCAGCTGCAGGAGGCGGACGGCCGGCCCATCGCCAGCTTCGAGCGGCTCTTCGTCGATTTCGAGATCACGAGCCTGCTCCGGGCGGCGTGGACCTTCGCCGAGATCCAGCTCGAGGCGCCGCGCCTCGACGCGGTCCTCGGCCCGGACGGCCGGCTGAATCTCGCCGCGCTCGCGGATCGCCTCCCCCAGGGCGAGCCGGCGCCCGAGCCCGCGGAGCCGTCGGCGCCGCCGCGCGTGCTGCTGCAGCACGCGGTGCTCCGTGGCGGCGCGGTGGCGTTCACGGACCTCTCGCAGCGCGCGCCGCAGACGGTGACCGTGCAGCCGATCGACATCGAGCTCCACGACGTCACGACGCTGCGCGAGCGGCGCGGGCCCTACACGATCGCCGCCACGCTGAGCGGCGGCGGGGTCGTGAGCTGGGACGGCGAGGTGTCGCTCGTCCCGCTGCGCTCGAGCGGCCGCCTGGACCTCCGTGGATTTCCGCTGTCGACCGCGTGGCGCTTCGTCCAGGAGCAGATCGCCCTGGCGGAGCCGGCCGGCAAGCTCGACGCCAACCTGCGCTACCAGTTCGCCTACCGGGACGGCGCCACGTCGATGACGGTGGAGGCCGTCGAGGTCGCCCTGTCGAACCTCGTCCTCATCCAGCGCGGTGCGAAGACGCCGCTTCTCGCGCTCGAGAAGATCGATCTCACCGCCGGCTTCGGCGACCTGATCGCGCGTGAGGTGACGGTGCCCGAGATCTCCGTCAGCCGGGGCCGCGTGGCCGCCGCGCTGGCGAAGGACGGCACCCTGAACTGGCAGACGCTGGTGGCCGCGGCTCCCCCGACGACGGAGGCGCCTGCGGCCGCCGCCGCGGCGCGGCCGTGGCGCCTCGGGGTGGAGCGGCTGCGCATCGACGACGTCGCCCTGGCGTTCGTCGACGAGAGCCGGCGCGCGCCGCTCGCGGTCGACGTGGGCGCGCTGACGCTCGCGCTCTCCGCGCGGCTCGAGAGCGGCGCCGAGGGCGTGGTGGGGACGGTGAGCGACCTCGGCCTGAAGCTCGCGAAGGTGGCGGTGCGTGGCGGCGCCGCCGCGGGCCCGCCGGTGGTCGCCCTGGAGCAGATCGCCGTCGACGGCGGCCGTCTCGATCTGGGCGCGCGGCAGCTGGCGGTGTCCCGCGTCGGCGTGAACGGCGGGACGACGACGATCGTCCGCGAGGGCGACGGCTCGCTGCCGCTCGTCACGATGCTGAGCCCCGTCGCGCCGGCCGCGCCCGCCGGTCCGCGCGCGCGTCCCCCCGCCAGAGCGCCGGCGGCCGCCGCCCAGCCGTGGACGGTGTCGCTGGAGAGCCTCGATGTCGCGGATCATCGCATCGCGGTGGCCGACCGGAGCGTGACGCCGGCGGGCGCGGTGGAGATCGAGAGCCTGAGGGCCGGCCTCCGCGAGTACCGCAGCGACGGCAAGAAGCCCGTGCCGTTCACGGCGAGCTTCCGCGTGAAGCAGGGCGGCCGCTTCACCGCGAAGGGGCAGGTGACCCCCGACGGGCGCACGGCCGACGCCACGCTGACGCTCACGCAGCTCGCCCTCACGCCGGCCCAGCCCTACATCGCACAGAATGCGGCCGTGGTGCTGAGCTCCGGCGATGTCTCGACCACGGGGCGGCTGCGCTACCGCGCCGGCCCCGAGCGTGCCGTGGTGACCTACGCCGGCTCCGCCGACGTCGACCGCGTCGTCGTCCTGGAGGCGGCGACCAACGAGCCGGTGCTCTCCTGGAAATCGCTGCACGCCGACAAGCTGCGGTTCGGGCTGACTCCCGACCGGCTCGACGTCGGCGAGGTCAGGCTGGCGGGGCTCGACGGCAACGTCGTCATTGCCCGGGACAAGACGCTGAATCTCTTGAAGCTGATGAAGCCCGCGGAGACCGCGAAGCCCGCCAGCGCCGCGACCACGCCTGCGCCGACCCCGGCCGCCGGCGTGGCGACCCCCGCCGCCGACGCGCCGGCCGCGGCACCGAATCCGACGCCGGCGGCCGCGAGCCCGGCCAAGCCGGCCGCCTTCCCGGTCGGCGTCGAGCGCATCCGCATCGACGAGAGCTCGATGAGCTTCGCGGACCTGAGCCTCGTGCTGCCGTTCGCGACGCGCGTGCACTCGCTGCAGGGCGTCGTGGCCGGCGTCGGGACGGACCCGGCCGGCCGCGCCACGGTGAAGCTCGACGGCCGCGTGGACGAGTACGGCTCGGTCAAGATCGAGGGCGCGCTGAGCTCGTTCCAGCCCAAGGTCTTCACCGATCTCGCGGTGATCTTCCGCAACGTCCCGATGTCGACGCTGTCGCCCTACAGCGTCACGTTCGCGGGGCGGCGCATCCGGGCCGGCACGCTGGACCTGGACCTCGGCTACAAGATCGACCGGGGCGAGCTCGTGGGCGAGAACAAGGTCCTGCTCCAGGAGCTGCAGCTCGGCGAGCGCGTGGAGAGCCCCGGCGCCATGCGGCTGCCGCTCGACCTCGCCATCGCGATCCTCAGCGACTCGCAGGGACGGATCGATCTCGCGCTCCCCGTGCGCGGCAACGTCGACCACCCGGAGTTCAGCTACGGTCACCTCATCTGGCAGGCGCTCGTCACCGTCGTCACGAAGATCGCGACGTCGCCGTTCCGCGCGCTGGCCGGGCTGGTCGGCGGGGATGCCGAGACCGTCAGCAGCGTCGCCTTCGAGGCGGGCAGCGACAGGGTGCCGCCGCCGGAGCGGCAGAAGCTGAAGCGGGTCGCCGAGGTGCTCGACAAGCGCCCGCGGCTCAAGGTCACCGTGCACGGCCGGTACGACCCGAACGTGGACGGCGAGGCGCTGCGCTCGCTGCAGGTGCGGCAGGACCTCGCCAGGCAGCTCGAGGTGACGCTCGAGCCCGGCGAGGATCCGGGGCCCGTCGCCTTCGACCAGGCGAAGACGCAGCGCGGGCTCGAGGCCCTGCTGACCCGCCGCGCCGGCGACAAGGCCGTCGACGAGTTCCAGGCGAGCTACGAGAAGAGCACCGGGAAGAAGGCGGAGCGCGCCAACCCGCTGCTCGCCTTCGTCGGCCGCGGCAGCGCCGACCGCGCCTTCTACGAGGCCCTCTTCCGGCGGCTCGTGGAGCTCTCGCCGCTGGCCGAGGGCGAGCTGACCGCGCTCGCCACGCGCCGGGCCGAGGCCACGGCGCGCGCGCTGAAGGAGGGCGTCGCCGCCGCCGCCGCCGCGCGCGTGGAGGTGGGCGACACCGAGGCCGCCGACCGTGCCGAGCGCAACGCCATCCCGACCCGCCTGGAGCTCGGCGCCGTCGGCTCGTGAGGCGCGGGTGTCGGCGATGACGTTCCTCCAGTCGCGCGCGCGTGCGGCGGCGGAGGGCTTCGGCAAGCCCGTGCGCCGGGTGGAGGATGCGCGGCTCGTCACCGGGCGCGGGTGCTTCACCGACGACGTGAACCTGCCGGGTCAGGCGTACGCGGCGTTCGTCCGGTCGCCGCATGCGCATGCGCGGATCGTCGCCATCGACGCGGCCGCGGCGCTGAAGGTGCCCGGCGTCCTCGCCGTGCTCACGGGCGCCGACGCGGCCGCCGACGGGCTGCGGCCGATCCCGCACCAGCCGATCCCGACGAACCCGCACGAGCTGCGGCTCCGGAACCGCGACGGCTCGGAGGCCGCCGTGACGTCGCACCTGCCGCTGCCCGCGGACCGGGTCCGCATGGTCGGCGAGGCCGTGGCCATGGTGATCGCCGGGACGCCCGCGGCCGCGCGGGACGCCGCGGAAGCCGTCGCGGTGGAGTACGAGCCGCGGCCGGCCGTCGTCACCGCCGCCGACGCCGTCGCGCCCGGGGCGCCGCGGGTGTGGGACGACGTCGACGGCAACGTGTGCGTCGACTTCGACGCCGGCGACGCGGCCGCGACCGAGGCGGCGTTCCGGCGCGCCGCGCACGTCGTGCGGCTCGAGACCCGGGTGAACCGCGTCGCGGGCGTGCCGCTCGAGCCGCGGGCGGCGGTGGCGGCGTACGACGCGGCGAGCGATCGCTACACGCTCCACGCCGGATCGGGCGGCTCCCAGCGCATCAGGCACGACGTGGCCGCGACGCTCGGGGTGCCGAGCAGCGCCGTGCGCGTCGTCGCGCGCGACGTCGGCGGCAACTACGGCCCGCGCAACGCGTGCTATCCCGAGTTCCCGCTGGTGGCGTGGGCCGCGCGGCGGCTGGGGCGCCCGGTCAAGTGGACGTGCGAGCGTCGCGAGGCGATGCTGACCGACTTCCACGCGCGGGACCTCGTCTCCCACGCCGAGCTGGCCCTCGACGCGGACGGTCGCTTCCTCGCGCTGCGCGCGGTCAACACGAGCAACGTCGGCGCGCACGCCGTGTCGTTCATCCCGCTCAACAAGGGCATGGCGGTGCTGCCGAGCCTCTACCGCGTTCCGGCCGCCCACGTGCGCGGCCGCGCGGTGCTGAGCCACACCTCGCCGACCTATCCGTATCGCAGCGCGGGCCGCCCGGAGGTCATGTACGTGATCGAGCGGCTGATCGACCTCGCCGCGCGCCGTCACGGCTTCGACCGCGTCGACCTCCGCCGGCGCAACCTGGTGCCGGCCACGGCCATGCCGTACCGCAGCGCGACGGGCCTGCGCTACGACAGCGGCGACTACGTGGCGGCGCTGGACCGTGTGGTGGCGCTCGCCGACTGGAAGGGGTTCGAGGCGCGGCGCGCCGAGGCCCGGCGCCGTGGCCGCCATCGGGGAATCGGCATCGCGAGCTACGTCGAGCTCAACACCGGGGCGCCGCGCGAGCGCGCGGAGATCACGGTGCGGCCCGACGGGCGGATCGACGTCGTGATCGGCACGCTGTCCTCGGGCCAGGGGCACGAGACCAGCTTCGCGCAGCTGGTGGTCGAGTGGCTCGGCGTCGCGCTGTCCCAGGTGCGCGTGATCACCGGGGACACCGACGTGGCGCGCGTCGGCGGCGGCTCGCACTCGGGGCGCTCGATGCGCCAGGCCGGCGTCGTCATCGCCACCGCCTGCGATCGCATCGTGGAGCGGGGCACGCGGCTGGCCGCGTGGCTGCTGGAGGCCGCGCCCGGGGACGTCGACTTCGCGCGGCGGCGCTTCACGGTGAAGGGGACGGACCGCGGCGTCGACCTGTTCGAGGTGGCGGCGGCGGCGCTGCG
>DASUPA010000111.1:0-3901 GCA_036276335.1 Candidatus Methylomirabilota bacterium
TCTGCCGGGCCTACAACGTCTTCACGGCCGACCGGTTCCGCGGCCTCGCCGACCGCGTGATCCCGGCCGCCATCATTCCGATGTACACGCCGGAGGAGGCGGTCGAGGAGCTCGAGTTCGCGGTGAAGCAGCTCGGCTACAAGGTCGTCATGATCGGCGGCCTGATGCGGCGGCGCGTGCCCGCGCTCGAGGACGAGCACCCCGAGGCGTCGCCGTTCGTCGAGTGGTACGACGTCATCGGCATCGACAGCCCATACGACTACGACCCCGTGTGGGCGGCGTGCCGCGAGCTGCGCGTGGCGCCCAGCTTCCACAACGGCGCCCGCTCGATCCTCCTGCGCAACTCGCCGTCGAGCTTCTGCTACAACCACATCGGCCACTTCGCCTCCGCCGGCCACGCGGTGGCCAAGGCGCTCTTCCTCGGCGGCGTGACGCGGCGGTTCCCGGACCTGAACTTCGCCTTTCTCGAGGGCGGCGTGGGCTGGGCGGCCATGCTCTACGCCGATCTGATCGGCCACTGGGAGAAGCGCAACGGCCGCGCGATCCAGCGCACGAACCCCGCCCACCTCGATCGCGGCGCGCTGCTCGCGCTCGTGGAGAAGTACGGGGACCCCGCGGTGATCGAGGCCGTGCGCCGCGGCGCCGGCCTCGACGAGGCCGTCGCCGGGCTCACGGGCGGCGTCGAGGACGTGGACGACTACTTCCGCTGCGGAATCGAGCGCCCGGAGGACATCCGCGACCGCTTCGTGCCGCGCTTCTACTTCGGCTGCGAGGCCGACGACCCCGTCAACGCGTGGGCGTTCCATCGCGGCGCGAACCCGCTGGGCGCCCGCCTGAACGCGCTGTTCAGCTCCGACATCGGCCACTTCGACGTCCCGGACATGGCGGAGGTCGTGCCGGAGGCCTGGGAGCTCGTCGAGCACGGGCTGATCGACGAGGACGATTTCCGCGATTTCATGTTCACCAACGCGGTGCGCTTCTGGGGCGAGGTGAACCCCGAGTTCTTCCGGGGCACCGTCGTCGAGAAGGCGGCCGCGCAGGTGCTGGCGGCGCGGGCGGCATGAAGGTCTTCGCGCTCTGCACCGGCTCCATCGAGCTCGACCGGGCGAGCATGGTGTCCGACCTCGCGCCCGGCCAGCCGTGGACGGTGCCGGTGGTGAGCTTCCTCGTCGACCACCCGCGGGGCCGGCTGCTGTTCGACACGGGCGTTCACTGCCAGGCGCGGCTCGATCCCCTCGGCCGTCTCGGAGCGGAGCGCGTCAAGCGGCTGGCCGTGAAGTCGGGTGAGGGCGACGACGTCGTGCCACAGCTCGCGCGGCTCGGCCTCCGCCCCGACGACGTGCGGTACGTCGCGAACTCGCACCTCCACTTCGACCACTGCGGCGGCAACGAGTTCTTTCCGCGGGCGACGTTCCTGGTGCAGCGGCCGGAGCTGGACGCGGCGCGCACGCCGGGGTTCGTCCCCGGCTACAGCCCGAGCCCGATCGACTTCGATCACCCGCTCGACTACCAGGCGATCGACGGCGAGCACGACGTCTTCGGCGACGGGACGGTCATCCTGCTTCCGACCTATGGCCACACGCCGGGGCACCAGTCCCTGCTGGTGCGGGCGGGCAAGGGCGCGCAGCTCGTGTGCGCGTCCGACGCGTGCTACACGCGGGAGAACATGGACCGCGACGTGCTGCCGACGATCCTCTGGGACGGCGCGGTCATGCGCGATTCGCTGGCCACGCTGCGCAAGCTGCGGGACGGCGCCGGAGCCACGATGTTCTACGGCCACGACCCCGAGCAGTGGGCCGCGACACCGCGCGCCCCGGCGCCGGTGCTCTAGCGGGCGCTGCCGGCGTAGCGGCGCGCGCTCACGAGCGGCCGGGCGTCGCCGCCGACGAACCGGACGGGCTCCTGACCCTTCAGCACGCCGGGCGTGATCAGCCAGGTACCGCCACAGGCCGCCGTGGCGACCTCGCTCGCGGTCTCGGTGCCGCCGAACGGCAGCGTCAACCCGCTGGTGACGCCGCCGATCACGCAGAAGCTGGTCTTCAGCGGCGCGTAGAGAAGGGTGCCCAGGACGCTGCCCGCTCCGTAGGCGGCCTCCTCGGCCGCCGAGTCGGCCGCCGCGGCGTCCGGTGCCGGGCTCGCGATCACCGCCAGTGCCGCCAGTGCGAAAACGAGTGCCAGCCTTCGCATCGTGTCTGCCTCCCCCGAGGGTCCGAGTCGTCCGTTCGTCGACGACATCCTACGCGGTCGCGCGGGGCGCCGGCACCATTTTCGTGGGCGGGCGCG
Organism: Candidatus Methylomirabilota bacterium; assembly: GCA_036276335.1. GTDB lineage: Bacteria > Methylomirabilota > Methylomirabilia > Rokubacteriales > CSP1-6 > AR12. The sequence continues at coordinate 2,284 of DASUPA010000111.1, forward strand.
CGCCGTCCGCGTCGCCGGCGGACGCGGTAAGATCGCGCGGAGGAGGGACGGCATGGCGAGGACCGTGGTCACCCCCGAGCGGTTCGCCGGGGGCATGACGTTCGAGGAGTACGTGCGGTACGTGGGCAGCCCGGAGAACCTGGCGCGCGAGGCGTTCGGCGGATACTTCGCCGACGGGGGCTCGATGCCGGCCGCGCGCAAGGACCACAGCGCGGTGTTCCGCGAGCGCCATGCCCGCGCCCGGCTGAGCGAGGGGCAGGCGGCCGCGATCCGATGGCTGGCGGCCCAGCCGGACGGTCCCGCCAGGATTCTCGTCGTCTCGGAGGACTGGTCCTCGGACTGCCGCCGGGACGTGCCCGTCCTGGCGCGGCTGGCCGAGGCCGGGCAGCTCGAGCTGCGGCTCTTCAACCGCGACGACCAGAAGATCCTCGCCACGCGCCGGCCGGATCCGGCCGCGAGCCCGGACGCCAACCACGACCTCATGCTCGAGTTCCTGAACCGGAAGGACGGGGGCGAGTGGGCGTCCGTCCCCGTCGCCGTCTTCTACACGCGCGACTTCACGGAGCTCCACCGCTACTGCGAGTATCCGGCCATCTATCACAAGGACGTGATCCGCGGCCACCAGCAGGCGGCGCGGACGGGCGAGACCGACGCCGAGACGAGGGCGCGCGGACAGCGCGAGTTCCTGGCCATGCAGCAGTCGCCCTTCTTCGACCTGTGGGCGTCCGCTGCCGTCGACGAGATCCTCAGCGCGCTCTACGAGACGCTGACCGTGAGGCGAGAGGGGCGACCATGACGATGACGACGAGCGAGCCGCGGCTGGCGCTGGAGCAGAACCTCCACCTGTACCGTCAGATGGCGAAGATCCGGGCGTTCGAGGAGCAGGTGAACGAGCTGTACAAGAGCGCGAAGATGCCCGGGCTCGCCCACCTCTACGTCGGCGAGGAGGCCGTGGCCGTCGGCGTGTGCGAGGCGCTCCGCCGGGACGATCTCATCACGAGCACGCACCGCGGCCACGGTCACTGCCTCGCCAAGGGCGCGGACGTGAACCGCATGTTCGCCGAGCTGCTCGGCAAGGAGCCGGGCTACTGCCGCGGCAAGGGGGGCTCGATGCACATCGCCGATCCCGAGACCGGCAACCTCGGCGCCAACGCCATCGTGGGCGGCTCCGCCGGCATCGCCACCGGCGCCGCGCTGTCGGCCACGATGCGCGGCAGCGGCCAGGTGGCCGTGTGCTTCTTCGGCGACGGCGCGCTCGGTCAGGGCCTGCTCTACGAGGTGATGAACATGGCCGCGCTGTGGGCGCTGCCCGTGGTCTACGTCTGCGAGAACAATCTGTACGGCGAGTACACGCCGTGCGGCGAGACGGTGGCGGGCGAGATCCTGGCGCGGGCGCGGGCCTTCGGCATCCACGCGGAGTCGGTCGACGGGCAGGACGTGCAGCTCGTCAACGCGACCATGAAGCGCCTGGTCGACCGCGCGCGGCGCGGCGAGGGGCCGGCGTTCCTCGAGTGCAAGACGTACCGCTACTACGGCCACCACGTCGGCGACGTGAACCGCGACTACCGCACCCGCGAGGAAGAGCGCCGGTGGATGAGCGAGCACGATCCGCTCGAGA
>DASUPA010000112.1:0-2285 GCA_036276335.1 Candidatus Methylomirabilota bacterium
CATCGTGGAGCGGGGCACGCGGCTGGCCGCGTGGCTGCTGGAGGCCGCGCCCGGGGACGTCGACTTCGCGCGGCGGCGCTTCACGGTGAAGGGGACGGACCGCGGCGTCGACCTGTTCGAGGTGGCGGCGGCGGCGCTGCGCTCCGACGTCCCCGACGGGCTCGGCGGCCCGCTCGCCGGCGAGGGCGACCACACGGACAGCGTGCCCTCGTTTCCCTACGGGTGCGCGGTGTGCGAGGTGGAGGTGGATCCGGAGACCGGCGTGGTGGACGTCGTGCGCTGGACCTCGGTGGACGACGTCGGCCGCGCCGTCAATCCGCTGATCCTGCACGGCCAGGCCCACGGCGGGATCGCGGCCGGCATCGGCCAGGCGCTCTGGGAGCTCTGTCACTACGACCCGGAGACGGGCCAGCCGGCGTGCGCGACGTTCATGGAGTACGCGCTGCCGCGCGCCGACGCGCTGCCCGGGTTCACCACGGAGCTGAGCGAGGTGCCGTCCACCTCCAACCCGCTCGGCCTGCGCGGCGGCGGCGAGGGCGGCACGACGCCCGCGCTCGGGGCGACGGTCAACGCGATCGTGGACGCGCTCGCCGACCTGGGAGTGGAGCACGTCGAGATGCCGGCGACGCCCGAGCGCGTCTGGCGCGCGATCCGGGCGGCCGCGCGCGCCTGACGGCCGGCGCGGCGCGGCGGCGCCTCAGGGGCGGGGCGGCACCCTCCACAGGAACACCCGCCGCGTGCGGTCCAGCGGGAAGTGGATCTCGACGGTCTTCTCCGGCGCCCAGTCGCCGAGCCCGTAGTCGTGGGAGACGATGCGCGTGCCGGGCTTCAGCTCCCGCAGGAGCTTCGGCCGCAGGCGTGCGTTGACCTCGGGGAAGAGGTAGAGCGTCACCACCGTGGCCTCGCTGATGTCGGCCTCGAAGAGGTCCCGCTCGACGAAGGTCACGCGATCCAGCACGCCGGCGGCGGCGGCTTTCCGGTGCGCATTCTCGAGCCGCTCCGGATCGATCTCGACGCCGACGGCGCGCACGCCGTAGCGGCGGGCCGCCTCGATGACGATCTCGCCCTCGCCCGAGCCCAGGTCGTAGACGACGTCGACGGGACTGACCTCCGCCAGCTGCAGCATGGCCGCGATGACCTCCGGGGGGCTCGGCACCCAGATCACGTCGGGCGTGCGGGCGGCCGCCGTGCCCCCGCGCGGGGTCGACGCGAGCCCCGCGCAGCCGCCGAGCAGGGCCAGCAGGAGCGCGGCGGCGAGCGCGCGTTGGATCGTCAGCGACGGGGCTCGCGGCGTGCCTCGCCCTCCTCCAGCGCGTCCGCCAGCGATGCGGTCAATCCCGTCCGCGATCTCGTGAACGCTCGTGGCCATCGTGCCTCCTTGGTGGTGGTGCAGTGTACCGTGGCCGCTGTGCGGGTCGGCGGCGCTTGACGACCGGGCGGCGCGGTGGTCTCATCGGCGTCACCGCGCACGAGGAGGTCCCCATGCCCCGGACCTACAACGTCATCGACGCCGACGGTCACGTGCTCGAGCCGATCGACATCTGGGACACGTACATCGATCCCGCCTTTCGCGACCGCGCGCCCCGCATCGTCGTCGACACGGACGGCAAGGAGCGGCTGGACGTGGAGGGCCAGCGGCTGGGCAGCCAGAAGGGCTTCGGCGTGATCGGCGCCATCGGGGCCCGGCAGGGCGACGTGCCGGAAGAGACGATGACGTACATCGACGGCCGCAAGGGCGGCTTCGATCCCCACGCGCGCATCCCCGACATGGACCTCGACGGCATCGACGCCGCCTTCCTCTACCCGAGCGTCGGCCTCTTCGCGGGCGCCATCAAGGATCCGCGGCTCGCGGCCGCGGTGTGCCGGGCCTACAACCGCTGGCTCGCCGACTACTGCCGGCCCTATCCGGACCGGCTCTTCGGCGTCGCCATGCTGCCGATGCAGTCCATCGAGGCGGCCATCGAGGAGCTGCGCTTCGCGCGCACGGCGCTGGGCATGCGCGCCGCCTTCCTGCGCCCGAACCCGTACAACGGGCGCACGCTGCACCACCCGGACTACGCGCCGTTCTGGAACGAGGTGCAGGAGCTCGACGTCGCGATCGGCCTGCACGAGGGGGCCAGCGGCGGCATGCCGCAGGCGGGCGTCGACCGCTTCGAGACGCGGGGCGCGCGCCACATCGTCTCTCACACGCTCGAGATGATGCTGGCGGCCATGAGCGTCATCTGGGGCGGCGTGTGCGACCGCTTCCCGCGCGTGCGCATCGCGTTCCTCGAGAGCGGGGGAGG
>DASUPA010000113.1:0-2054 GCA_036276335.1 Candidatus Methylomirabilota bacterium
ACCATGGACGCGACGCTGCCCGTCGCGCAGGCGCTCGCCGTGAAGGATGGCCGCATCGTGGAGGTGGGCGGAACCGACGAGATCCTGTGGCTGCGCGAGGACGAGACCGAGCTGGTCGACCTCGGCGGCCGCGCCGTGATCCCCGGCTTCGTCGACCCGCACAACCACTTCTCGATCGGCGCGTACGACACGCTGTGGGCGGACTGCCGCGAGGCGCGGACGGTGGCCGACGTGCAGCGCGCGCTGCGCGAGGGCGCGGTCGCGACGCCCCCCGGAGAATGGGTCCGCGCCGTCGGCTACGATCACACCGCGCTCGGCGTCCATCCCACGCGGCACGACCTCGACGACGCCGTCCCCGACCGGCCGGCGATCGTCATGCACTTCAGCCACCACCAGTGCGTCGCCAACTCCCGGGCGCTGCGCGCGGCCGGGATCGCGCGCGGCACGCCCGATCCGAGGGGCGGCGAGATCGCGCGGGACAAGGCCGGCGAGCCGACCGGCCTGCTCTTCGAGCGCGCGATGAGCGCGGTGGAGACCGCCTCGCGCGCCGGCGCCGAGTCGCGCTTCGTCGAGGTGGCGCGCGCCGCCAGCCGCCGCTACCTGGCCCTCGGCATCACCGCGATCCAGGACGCCGCCGTCACGCCGGCGATGGCCGGCCGCTACGCCGAGGCGCGCGCGGCCGGGGCGCTCGGCATCGAGGTCGGCGAGATCATGGTGGGCTCGCGGGGCTGGTTCGAGCGCCCGGACGACGCGGCGTCGGGGACGCTGAAGGTGTTCGTCGACGGCGGCTTCCGCTGTGCGATGCGCGTGCTGCGCGACGGCGCGCCGCGCACGATCGGCTTCCTGTTCTACGAGCGCTCGGAGCTGGTGGCGCTGCTGCTGGACGCCTGGCGCGCCGGCCGCCGCGTCGTCTGTCACGCCATCGGCAACCTCGGCGTGGAGACGGCGGTCTCGGCGATCGAGGACGCCGTGCGCGAGCGGCCCGATGGGCGCGCGCGTGTGCGCGTCGACCACGCCATCTTCCTGACGGCGGAGCTGATCGCGCGGCTCGCGGCGCTCGGTGTCTGGGTGGTGGCCCAGCCGTCGTTCCTCTGGGACTCGAGGCGCCCGCCGGTGTCCGCGACCGCGCCGGGCGGCGCCGTGCAGCCACGGCCGTTCGGCAGCGCGCTCCGCGCCGGCGTCCGGCAGGCGTTCTCCTCCGACTTCCCGTGCGGCTCGAACGCCCCGCTGCTCGGGATCGCGGCCGCCGTCACCCGGACCAGCCGCAGCGGGCAGGTGGCGGCGCCGGACGAGGCGCTGAGCGCGGTCGACGCCCTCGAGGCGTACACGCTCGGCGCCGCCCGGGCCGCCGGCCTCGACGCGGAGTGCGGCAGCCTCGAGGCGGGGAAACGCGCGGACTTCCTCGTGTTATCCGCCGATCCGGTCGAGTGTCCGGCCGCCGAGATCGCAGGGATCCGGGTCGAGGAGACCTGGGTCAGGGGCATCCGGCAGGCGATTGCGCCTTGACCCTATAGCGCCTGTCGTGTTACTTGTCTCCGGCGCGGCCCGGGCGAAGTCCTTTTGCCGCGCGGGTTTCCACGCAGATCCGAGCATCGGCTTCCGGGGGGTTTCATGGCTCAGACGATCGGCTTCATCGGTCTCGGCATCATGGGCAAGCCAATGGCCCGGAACCTCCTGAAGGCAGGCTACCCGCTCGTCGTCCACAGCCGCAGCCGCGGGCCCGTCGACGAGATCGTGAAGGCGGGCGCCAAGGCCGCCACCTCGCCCCGGGACGTCGCCGCGCAGTGCGAGGTGCTCATCACGATGCTGCCGAACTCGCCCGACGTCGAGCAGGTGGCGCTCGGCAAGGACGGCATCGTGGAGGGCGCGCGCCGCGGGCTCGTCTTCGTCGACATGTCGACGATCTCGCCGATCGTCTCCCGGAAGGTCGGCGAGGCGCTGGCCCCCAAGGGCGTGACGATGCTGGACGCGCCCGTGTCGGGCGGCGAGAAGGGCGCGATCGACGCGGCGCTCTCGATCATGGTCGGCGGGGACAGGGCGACGTTCGACAGCGT
>DASUPA010000114.1:0-4703 GCA_036276335.1 Candidatus Methylomirabilota bacterium
CGGCGTCCCTCCGTGGTCGCCATGGCGGCGAAGAAGTTCCGGGACAGCCCGCTCGCGCAGGTCTACGTGGCCGCGCACCAGGAGCTGGCGAGCACGCCGGAGGCGCTCGAGCACGGGCTCGATGACGCCGACGACGCCGGCGCCGAGCGTCTGGCCGCCGCCGATCGGGCCATGCGCCGGCAGGCCGGGCTCGAGGTCGCGCAGCTCGAGCGCTATCTGCCCTTCCTCGCCACGACCGCCAGCGCGTGTCCGTTCATCGGGCTTTTCGGCACGGTGTGGGGCGTCATGTCGGCGTTTCACGGCATCGGCACCCAGGGCTCGGCGAGCCTCGCCGTCGTGGCCCCGGGCATCTCCGAGGCGCTCATCGCCACGGCGGCCGGTCTCGGCGCCGCCATCCCGGCCGTCATCGGCTACAACTACTTCGTCAACCGCGTGAAGCACTGGGCGACGGAGATGGAGGGCTTCACACTCGATCTGCTCAACATGCTGAGCCGTCCGGCACCCAAGCTCGCGCGCCCGGCGAAAGATGGCATTTAGCACCGGCCCGTCGGACGGCGGCGGCCGCCGCATCGGCACCAGCCTGGCGGAGATCAACATCGTTCCGCTGGTCGACGTGGTGCTGGTGCTGCTGCTGATCTTCATGCTGACCGCGCCGATGATGTACCGCGGCATCGACGTCAACCTCCCGAGGGCGTCGGCCAAGCCGACCGCCGTCGAGGAGCGCCTCGTGCTCACCGTCACCAAGGACCGCACGCTCTTCCTGAACGACAGACGTCTCACGGCGGCGGGGCTCGAGGGCTCGCTGCGCGAGGCGTTCCGGAATCGCACCGACAAGACCCTCTACCTCAAAGCCGATGCCGGCCTCTCGTACGGCGCCGTGGTCGAGACCATGGACATGGTCCGCCGCGCCGGGATCGAGCGCCTCGGCATGGTCACCGAGCCGGCCCGCGGGCGCTGACGTGAGCATCGCCGCGGCGACGCTGCGGATGAAGCCAGCGAGCGGGCCCGCCCTCCGGAAGGTGCGGCTGCCCGTCACCGCCACGATCCTCTCCGCGTTCCTGCACGTCCTGCTGGCCGGCGGCGTCGTGCTGAGCGCGAGCTTCTGGGCGACCGAGACGTCGAAGACGTACGTCGTCAATCTCGTGCCGGCCGTCGCCGCCGTCGGCTCGCCGCAGGGCCGCGCGGAGGCGCCGCCCGCGCCGACGCCGCCGACGCCGCCGCCCCCGCTCCCGCCGCGCGCCGAGGAGGTGACGCGGCCGGCGCCGCCTGCCCGCCCCGCCGAGCTGCCCGCGCGCGAGGCGCCGCGCGACATGCCGCCTCGCGCGCGCGAGGCGGCCGCCCTGCCCGATCGCCCGCTGCCGTCGCGGCCGCCGGCGCTGCCCCGCGCCGGCGACAAGGAGCTCCCCTCCATGGCCGACGCGGTGAAGGCGCCGCCCAAGGAGCTGCCGTCGGTGGCCAGCACGGTGAAGGCGCCGCCCACGCCTTCCGAGCGGCCGGCTGCCGAGGAGGCCCGCGCCGCACCGCCGCCGCCCACGCCGCTCGGCCGGCGTGACGGCACGCCGCAGGGCACGGGTCCGATGACGCTGAATGCCACGGACTTTCCGTTCGCCTGGTACTTGAGCCGCGTGCAAGCGAAGGTGACCGAGCGGTGGGCGGGCAAGGCGCTGCCCGGCCAGCAGCCGGTCGCCGTGTTCGAGATCAACCGCGACGGCCAGGTCAGCCGGCTGGCCATCGAGCGGAGCTCCGGCAACTCGTACTACGACCAGGCCGCGTTGCGCGCGATCACCGAGGCCAATCCGTTCCCGCCGTTGCCGGCGGAGTTTCCCGGACAGACGCTGCGCGTGCACCTTGGCTTCAACTTCAGCGCCGAGCGAGGGTAACGATCGTGCCGTTCAAGCGCTTCGCCGCCGCCATGCTGCTGCTGCTCGCGCTCTTCCTCGTCGGCCCGTGGACGCCCGCGCCGCTGCTGGCGCAGGGCGTGGACGTCTTCCTCAACGTCACGGGCGGCGGGACCCGCAAGCTCAACATCGCCATCCCGGACTTCACCGTCGTCTCCGGCGCCGACGTGCAGGGCGCCGGCAAGGTGGTGGCGTCCATCACGGGCGCCGACCTGGGGTTCTCCGGCCTGTTCAGCGTGGTGAGCGGCACCACCGCCATCCCGGCGAACGACCCCGGCGCGCTGCAGCGGGCGTGGACCGAGTTCGCCGCCACCGGCGCCCACGCCGCCCTGCACGGCCTGCTGTCGCTCCGACCCGATCGCCTCGAGGGTGAGATGCGGCTGTACGACCTCACCACGCCGGAGCACCGGCTGATCGCCACCAAGAAGTTCGCGGTACCGAACTCGCAGGGGCGGCGGCTGGCGCACAAGATCGCGGACGAGGTCGTGCTGCAGTTCACCGGCGAGCTTGGCATCGCCGACACCAAGATCGCCTACGTGGTCGGCCCGCGCGGCGCCAAGGAGATCGTCGTCGCGGACTACGACGGCGCCTCCGCCGTGCCGGTGACGCGCAACGGGTCCATCAACCTCACGCCGGTGTGGAGCCCGGACGCGCGCTCGCTCGCCTACACCTCGTACAAGCAGGGCTATCCCGACCTCTACCGGGCGTTTCCCTTCGAGCGCCGGCCCGAGCAGACGCTGGCGGCCTTCGTCGGCATCAACACGGCGCCGGCCTTCAGCCCCGACGGCAAGAGCATCGCCATGACGCTCTCGAAGGACGGCAACCCCGAGGTCTACGTCCTGTCGCTCGCGACCGGCAGCATGCGACGGCTGACCCGGCACGCGGGGATCGACACCGAGCCGACGTGGGCGCCGACCGGGCGGCAGATCGCGTTCATCTCCGACCGGACGGGCAGCCCGAACCTCTACGTGATGGACGCCGAGGGCACGAACGTGCGGCAGCTCACGTCCGGCGGATTCCACACGCAGCCGCGATGGTCGCCGAAGGGCGACTCGATCGCGTACACCGCCCGCCAGGGCGGGCACAACATCTGGCTCGTGAACGTCGACGGCTCCAATCCGCGCCGCCTCACCAGCGGCGGCGACAACCAGGGCGGGACGTGGGCGCCGAACGGCCGCCACCTCGCCTTCCAGTCGAACCGCAGCGGACGCTGGCAGATCTTTGCGATGCTCGCCGACGGCAGCGCGCAGACCGCGATCGCAACCGGCCCGGCGGAGGCCACAAGCCCCTCGTGGTCTCCGCGGCTGCCGTGATACAGTCTCAGGCGTTGCAAACGGGCACTCAGCAGAGTTCAAAAGGAGGCGTCATGGTAACGCGCGGTTTCTTTCTCGTTGTGACATCGCTGCTCGTCGTGGCGGTGGTCGGCAGCGGTTGCGCCAAGCGTCCGGCGACAACCCAGGCCGCGGCCCCCGCACCGACCGGAACGGCGAGCACGACCCCCGGCAGCCAGCAGGCGCAGCCGGGCACGCAGGCGCAGGGGCCCTCGCAGGGCTCGTCGATGCAGCCTCCCGCCGGGACGTCGCCCACGCCCGGCACGGCCACCGCTACCCCGCCGCCGCGGCCGGCCGTCAAGGACTTCGCCGCAGTGCCCGAGCTGCAGGACGTCTACTTCGACTTCGACAAGTACGACATCCGTCCGGCGGACGCGCGGACGCTGGACGCCAACGCGGCGTATCTGAAGTCGAACCCGAACTCGCTGATCCTGATCGAGGGGCACTGCGACGAGCGGGGTACCAACGAGTACAACCTCGCGCTGGGCGAGCGGCGCGCGAAGTCGACGATGAACTACCTCGTGTCCCAGGGTGTCCAGGCCAACCGGATCACCATCATCAGCTACGGTGAAGAGCGTCCCGCCTGCACCGACAAGTCGGAAGCGTGCTGGGCCAAGAACCGCCGGTCACACTTCCTGGTGAAGCCGCGATAGTCTCGCCGATCACGCCGGCGAGGGGCCACTGGCGCCTGCTCCTCGCCGCGCTGCTGTTCGCAGGCTGCACGTCGGTGAGCGACGTCACCGGCATGGCCACCTACCAGGACCTCCTCGAGGTGCGCACGGAGGTGGCGCTCGTCCAGCAGAGCGCGCAGCGCATGAAGGCCGAGGCCGACGCGGCGCGCGCGCAGATGGAGCAGCGGGAGCGCGAGCGCGCCGCCCAGGAGAATCGCCAGCTGCAGGAGATGTCGCAGCGTCTCGACGCGCTCGCGACCACGCTCAACACGCTCGGCGGTCGCGTGGACGAGCTGAACACCCGCGCCGAGGCGCTCGCCGCGCGGACCGAGGAGCTCGCGCGCCAGCTGAGCGCCGCCACGGTGGTGGCGCCGTCGACGCCGCCCTCCGCGGCGGCGCGGCCGTCGCCGCCCGCCCCGGCCGCGCCCGCCCCGGCACCCCCCGCCCCTGTGGCGTCCGTACCGCCCGCCACGCCCGCGGCGCCGCCGACACCTGTCGCCCCGACCGAGCCGATCGAGGCGACCCCCGGCGCCCGGCCGTCGACCAACGCGCTCCGCCCGGCGGACATCTACCAGGCGGCGTACATCGACTTCAGCAAGGGCAGCTATCCGCTGGCGATCGCGGGCTTCCGCGAGTTCCTGCGGCGCTTCCCCGACCACGCGCTGGGCGGCGCCGCGCAGTACTGGATCGGGGAGGCGCACTTCGCGATCGCGCGCGGACACGCGAATGCCGGCCAGGCCGACAAGGCCACGGAAGCGCTGGAGCAGGCCGTGCAGGAGTTCCGGAAGGTGCAGGCGAACTAC
>DASUPA010000115.1:0-3289 GCA_036276335.1 Candidatus Methylomirabilota bacterium
CACGCCGACCGCCTCGAGGCGCTTCATCCACTCCTCGGCCGGACGCGCCCCCAGCACCTCGTTCAGCAACGGGACCAGCGTCGCGCGGTGCTCGACCCGGGCCGCCTCGGTGGCGTAGCGCGGATCCTTCGCGAGATCGGGGCGCTCGAGCGCCGCGCAGCACCGCTCCCAGAGCGAGTTGTTGGCGACGCCGAGGGCGAGGTAGCCGTCGGCCGCCTTGAACACCTCGTAGGGGACGATCGAGGGGTGCTCGTTGCCCCGCCGCGCCGGCGTGCGGCCGGCGTTCAGGTACATGCCCGCCTGGTAGGTCAGCAGCGACGCCATGACGTCGAGCATGGCGACCTCCACCTTCTGGCCACGGCGGGTCCGCTGGCGCGCCAGCAGCGCGAGCGTCACGCCGTGCGCGCCCGACATGCCGGCCACCAGGTCGGCGATGGAGTTGCCGACCTTCACCGGCGGCCCGTCGGGAAAGCCCGTGAGGTCCATCACGCCCGACTCGGCCTGGACGATGAGATCGTACCCCCCGCGGTGCGCTTCGGGACCGGACTCGCCGAAGCCCGAGATGGCGCAGTAGACGAGCCTCGGGTTGAGCTTCGCCAGCCTCGCGTAGCCGAGCCCGAGCTTCTCCATCGTGCCCGTGCGGAAGTTCTCGAGCAAAACGTCGCTCTTCTTCGCCAGCTTCTCGAGGAGCTCGCGGCCCTCGGGCGCCTTGAGGTTGAGCGTGATGCTCTTCTTGTTCCGGTTGACCGACATGAAGTAGGTGGACTCGCCGCCGGCGAACGGCGGCCAGCCCCTCGTGTCGTCGCCCTTGCCCGGCTCCTCGACCTTGATGACCTCGGCCCCCATGTCGCCGAGCAGCATCGCGCAGTACGGTCCCGCCAGCACCCGCGTGAGGTCGAGCACGCGGATGCCCTTCAGCGGCTGATCAGCTGGCACGTGTCCCCCTGTTCAACACCCGCTTGGCCAGGCTGCGCGCGATGGCGTTGACGCGGTCGCCGGCGTGGCCGGCGCGGCGCCAGAACAGTCGCGCGCGCTCGAGCGCGCCCAGGTGCGAGAAGTAGTAGACGTCGTCGATCGCCTCGATCGCCACCGATGAGCCGATGCGGAGGCCGCGCGTCTCGTCGCCGTGGCACACGAAGCGCGCGCCCCCCTCGAGCTCGACGATCGCGATGTGCAGCGGCGAGCGGAAGCCCTCGGGCGCCGAGTGCAGCGTCGTGAACGAGACGATCTCGCCCACGCCCGGCACCGTCGTCGGCGTCATCGCGACGGGATGCCACGGGCAGTACGTGGCCGGCGGCGCCACGACGGCCTGGCACCGCGGGCAGCGGGAGGCGGCGATCTCGGTCATTGTAACGACGGGTCGGAGTCCGGCTCGACCCGTGGGTGGCCTGCTCGAGACGGATGGCGGCTGCGCTCCGCGGCGATGGTCTTCATACGGCTTCCAGCAATGTCACCCAGTTGTTCGTCGCGAGGCCGCCGATGGAGTGGGCGAGGGCGACGCGGCCGGGCACCTGGCGGGCGCCCACGCGGCCGGTGAGCTGCCACACGCACTCGACGAGCTGCGCGATGCCGGTCGCGGCCAGCGGATGCCCGCGGGCCTTGAGGCCGCCGGACGGGTTGATCGGCAGGCGGCCGTCGCGCGCGGTCTCGCCGTCGAGGGTGACGCGGCCGGCCTTCCCCGGCGGGACGAGGCCGAGATCCTCGAGCGAGATCAGCTCGAACGGCGCGAAGGCGTCGTGCAGCTCGGCGAAGTCGATGCGCTCCGGGCCGAAGCCCGCCATCTCGAACGCCGCCCGCGCCGCCGCGCGATTGGCCTTGAAGCTCGTGAGCGAGTCGCGGTGCCGGACGGCCAGCGTGTCCGTCCCCTGCCCCACGCCGGCCACGCGGACGGCGGTCCGCTGCGCCCTGAGGACGAGCGCCGCCGCGCCGTCGGAGATGGGACAGCAGTGCAGCAGCCGGAGCGGCTCGGCCACCATGCGGCTCTCCATGACCTCCTCCGGCGTGACCGGCTGCTGGAAGTGCGCGTAGGGGTTCAGCGCCGCGTTGGCGTGATTCTTCACCGCCACCTGGGCGATCTCGCGCAGCGTCACCAGCTTGCGAGCGAGCAGCGCCCGCGTGATGAGCCCCGCCAGGGCCGGCATGGTCGCCCCGTACGAGCGCTCGTAGGGATCGATGGAGCGGCCGATGATCTCGGAGACCTTCGGAGTGGCGAGGTGGGTCATCTTCTCGCCGCCCACGACCAGCACGGAGTCGTAGAGGCCGGCGGCGACCTGCGCGAAGGCGGCGTAGAACGCGGCCGCGCCCGACGAGGTCGCCGTCTCCACGCGGATGGCGGGAACGTCGGCGAGGCCGAGGTAGGTCGCGACGTTCGACGCGAAGTTGCCGTCGCCGAGGAACTCCTCGGGGTTCATGGCCGCGACGACCACCATCCCCGGCTGCTCGATGCCCGCCTCGGCGAGCGCGCCGTGGGCGGCGTCCGCCATCAGCTCCTGGAGCGGCTCGCTACGGCGGCCAACGCGCGTCATCCCGGCGCCGGCGATGTAGACGTTCGGCATGGACCCGCCCAGCTTGCCGGGCCGCATCCGAAACGTCAACGCCGCCGTCGCCACGCGCGTGGCGAGGCCGGCTCAGGTCGCGACGCTTCGACGGCGGACCGGGGGCGGCGGCGCGGCCACCCCGAGCTCACGGATGAGGCGGAGCAGGTACGTCCGCTGGAGCCCCAGCGCGCGCGCCGCGTGCGTGCGGTTGCCGCGCGCCTGGTGCAGGGTGGCCTCGATGAGCCGGCGCTTGAAGTCCGACACGGCGCCGTGGTACCCCACGGGTCTCGCCACGGGTGGAGCGGTGAGGTTCGGTATCGCATTCATGCGCCCCGCACGGTGCGACGCGCGTGCCACGCCGGGACTCCGCGGAATTCGCGGCATTCGCGCGCGCCGAACGCGCGACCTGCCCAGCGCGGTGGGCGGACTGCACAGAAACCAAGGGCCCCCGAACGCCGGGGGCCCGGATCGGACGAGATGCCGGCGATCGCCGTTACGACTTCGTCGCCGGCTTCACACCGGGATTGTCCTTGAAGAACTGCTTGTTCAGCTCGATGAAGCTCTTCCACTGGTCCGGAGTCTCGTCCTCCGCGAAGATCGCCTTGACCGGACAGACCGGCTCGCACGCGCCGCAATCGATGCACTCGTCGGGATGGATGAAGAGCTGATCCTTGCCCTCGTAGATGCAATCGACCGGGCACACCTCCACGCAGGCCTTGTCCTTGACGTTGATGCACGGCTCGGCGATCACA
>DASUPA010000116.1:0-9663 GCA_036276335.1 Candidatus Methylomirabilota bacterium
AGTCCCGCCCCCAGTGGGGGATCGTGACCTTCGAGCATCGCGCGAAGAACCAGCACGGCGAGATCGTGATGCGCGCCCGCCGGCAGGCGATGATGCGGAAGAAGAGCGCCTGATGCCCCGGCGCTCGCTGCACTTCGTCCCCGGCGGCCAGCAGCGGATGCTCGAGAAGGCGCTCACGCTCCCCGCCGACGGCCTGATCCTGGATCTCGAGGACGCGGTCCCGCCCGAGCGCAAGGCGGAGACGCGGCCGATCGTCTGCGAGTGGCTCCGGCGCGACGTCGGCGGCCGCGAGCGCTGGGTGCGGATGAACCCGATCTTCACCGGGCTGGCGCGGGCCGATCTCGCCGAGACCATCGCGGGCCGGCCCGACGGCTATGTCGTGCCGAAGCCGCGCCACGCGGGCGACGTGCGCGAGATCGCCCAGATCCTCGACGGCCTCGAGCACCGCCACGGGATCCCCCCGGGGCGCACGCGGCTCCTGCCCATCGCCACCGAGACGCCGGAAGGGCTGCTCAACATCCGCGAGGTGGCGGCGGCCAGCCCGCGGATCGTGGCGATCTCGTGGGGGATCGAGGACCTGGGCGCGGCCATGGGCCTGCCGCGGGTGCGCGACGCGCAGGGCAAGTACCTCGACATCCCGCGCTACGCGCGGACGATGTGCGCGATCGCCGCCTCGGCGGCCGGCGTCGACGCGCTCGACACCGTCTACACGGACATCGCCGACCTCGAGGGGCTTCGGCGCGAGTGCGAGGACGGCGTCGCCATGGGGTTCAGCGGCAAGATCTCCATCCACCCGGGCCAGATCGCCGTGATCAACGAGGCGTTCACGCCGGACAAGGCGCTGGTGGCCGAGGCGCGGGAGCTGGTGGCCCTCTTCGAGGAGCACCGGGCGCGCGGCGCCTACGCCTTCCGCTTCAAGGGCCAGATGGTGGACGCCCCGCACCTCACCCGCGCCAGAAAGCTGATCGAGCGCGCCGGCGGCTGATGCCATGCGCGCCATGGTGCTGGACCGCCAGGCGCCCATCGAGTCGTCGCCACTCCGCGAGCGCGACCTCGCCGTCCCGAGCCCCGGCGACGACGAGCTGCTCGTGCGGGTGCGGGCGTGCGGGATCTGCCGCACGGACCTCCACGTCGTCGAGGGCGACCTGCCGCCGCTGCGCGCGCCGCTCGTGCCGGGGCACCAGATCGTGGGTCGCGTCGAGCGCGCGCCCGCCGGCGGGTCCTTCCGTCCCGGCGACCGCGTCGGCATCGCGTGGCTCCGCCGCACGTGCGGCCGGTGCGCGTACTGCGCGGGCGGGCGCGAGAACCTCTGCGAGCGGAGCGAGTTCACCGGCTACCAGGCCGACGGCGGCTTCGCCGAGTACGCGGTGGTGCCGGCGGCCTTCGCCTACACGATTCCCGAGGCATTCTCCGACGTGGCCGCGGCGCCCCTCCTCTGCGCCGGCATCATCGGGTACCGGGCGCTGCAGCGCGCGGAGGTCCCGCCGGGCGGGCGCCTCGGCCTGTGGGGCTTCGGCTCCTCGGCGCACGTGACGCTCCAGGTGGCGCGCGCCCGCGGCGCCCGCGTGTACGTCGCCACGCGGGAGGCCTCCCACCGCGCGCTCGCGCTGGGGCTGGGTGCCGCGTGGGCGGGCGACCTGGGCGAGCGATTGCCGGAGCCGCTCGACTCGGCGATCGTCTTCGCGCCGGTCGGCGACCTCGTGCCGGTCGCGTTGCGCGCGCTGGCGAGGGGCGGCACGCTGGCCCTGGCGGGCATCTACATGACGCCGACGCCGCCGCTGGACTACGAGCGCGACCTCTTCTACGAGCGGCAGGTGCGGAGCGTGACGGCGAATACCCGCGCCGACGGCCGGGCGCTGCTGGCGGAGGCGGCGGCCATTCCGGTGCGGCTCACCACCACGACGTTCCCGCTGGCCGAGGCCAACCGGGCCCTCGCGGACCTCAAGGGTGGCCGCTTTGCCGGCTCGGGGGTTCTGGTATCATGACGAACCTTTATGAGTGACCAGAAAGACCTCCTCGAGCGCGCGGCGCGGGTGCTGCCGGGCGGCGTGCTCGGCAGCCATCGCAGCGGGCCGGGCCTGGAGTTCGTCGTGCGCGAGGGCCGCGGGGCCTATCTCTGGGACATGAACGGCCGGCGGTACCTGGACTACCTGCTGGGCTCGGGGCCGATGGTGCTGGGACACGCCCATCCGGCGGTGGTCGACGCCGTCCGGCGGCAGATGGATCGCGGCACCTCCTACATGCTGCTGAACGAGCCCGCCGTCGAGCTGGCCGAGGAGATCGTGCGCGCGGTCCCGTGCGCCGAGCAGGTGCGCTACACGTCGAGCGGCACCGAGGCGACCTTCTTCGCGCTGCGCGTCGCGCGCGCGTTCCGCAAGCGGGAGAAGGTGATGAAGTTCGAGGGCGGCTTCCACGGCGCCCACGACTACGCGCTGATGAGCGTGGTGCCGCGCTCGCCCAAGGCGTTCCCGGCGCCCATGTCCGACTCCGCCGGGATCCCGCACGCCGTCGAGGGCGAGGTGCTGATCGCCCCGTACAACGACCTCGCGACGACCGAGGCGCTGATCGCCGCCCATCACGAGGAGCTGGCCGCCGTCATCATCGAGCCGTACCAGCGGACGATCCTGCCGGCGCCCGGCTTCCTCGAAGGGCTGCGCACGGTCACCCGCCGCTACGAGGTGCCGCTGGTCTTCGACGAGATCGTCACGGGCTTCCGGTTCGCCTACGGCGGCGCCCAGGAATACTACGGCGTGGTGCCGGACATCGCCGCCTTCGGCAAGGTGGTCGCGGGCGGCTTTCCGCTCGCGTGCGTCGCCGGCCCCCGGGCCATCATGCGCCACTTCGACGCCGCGCTGGAGGGCACGCCGGACTACGTGTGGCAGGCCGGCACCTTCAACGGCAACGCCATCGCGTGCGCGGCCGGCCTCGCCACGCTCGCCGAGCTGCGGAAGCCGGGCACCTACGAGCGCCTGTTCCGCACGGGCACGCGGCTCCGCGAGGGCCTGGCGGCGGCCGCCCGCCGGCACGGCCTGGCCGCCCAGGTCAGCGGCGAGCCCCCCGTGTTCGACATCTTCTTCACCGACCGTCCGATCCTCGACTACCGCGCGACGCTCACCGCCGATCGCGACCTGATCCGCCGCTTCAACCAGGAGCTCGTGCGCCGCGGGGTGGTCAAGGCCGTCAACAAGATCTACGTCTCGCTCGCACACACGGAGGCGGACGTGGACGAGACCATCGGCGTCTTCGACGAGGTGCTCGCCACACTCGCTGCATAGAACACACAGGGAGGCCCCATGGACCTGACCCGTCGTGATCTGCTCGCCCTCGGTGGTCTGACCCTCGCCGCTTCGGCCGTTACGCCGTCCGTGGCCCAAGCGGCGTCCCCCAAGCGCGGCGGCGAGTTCCGCTTCCGCGGCTACACTCCTCCGCACTTCGACCCGCACCTCACCGCCTCGTACACCACGATGATCAACCTCAGCTTCACCCACAGCCGGCTCATCAAGCACAAGGCCGGCCCCGACGTGAAGCCCGGCACCTTCGAGATCGAGGGCGACCTCGCGGAGTCGTGGAGCCAATCCGACGACAAGACGTACGTCTTCAAGCTCCGCCAAGGGGTGCGCTGGCACAACAAGCCGCCCGTGAACGGCCGCGAGCTGACCGCCGAGGACGTCAAGTACACGTTCGATCGGTTCATGACGATCAAGGGCAATGCGAACCGGCACATGATGAACGCGCTGGATCGCACCGATGTCGTCGACAAGTACACGGTGAAGTTCACGCTGAAGGAGCCCAACGGCTGGTTCCTCGACTTCCTGACCACGCCGATGGCGCTCTGCATCGTCGCCAGGGAGGCGGTCGAGCAGTTCGGCGATCTGAAGCGGCCGGAGGCGGTCATCGGGACGGGGCCATGGATGATGGACCGTCACGAGTCGAAAGTGCGCTCGATCTTCGTGCGTAACCCGAGCTACTTCCGCTCGGGAATGCCCTACATCGAGCGCGTGGAGGCGATCGACTTCAACGACCCGGCCGCCCGGATGGCCGCGTTCGTCACCGGCCAGCTCGATGCCGGCCCGGAGTTCCCGGGTATGATGATCCGGCGCCAGGACTGGTCCATCGTCAAGGACAAGCGTCCGAATCTGCGCTACGTCGAGTTCCCCTCCAACGTGATGAACCACGCCGGGATGCGGATGGACAAGAAGCCCTTCGACGACATCCGCGTCCGCCGGGCGCTGTCGATGGCGATCGATCGGCAAGCGGTGCTGAAGGCGACCGCCGAGGGCGTCGGCGTCATGAACCCGCCCGTGCCCGCGGCGCTCAGCGCTTGGGCGATCCCCTACGACCAGCTCGGCGAGGGAGCGCGCTACGACCAGTACAATCCCGACGAAGCCCGCCGGCTCCTCAAGGAGGCCGGGCAGGGCGGCGGATTCAGCACGACCCTCGAGTACGCGACCTACGGCTCCCAGGAAGTCATCGACGCGGTGCAGATGCTCGTGAAGTTTTGGAAGGACGTCGGGATCGACGTCAAGGTCGTGGAGAAGCCGTACGCGGCGTACTTCGCCACCGCCTACCAGGGCAAGCAGGACGGACTCATGTTCGGGCCGCAGTTCCCGGCGCTGGAGCCCTACAACTTCCTCGCCCAGTACCTCCCCGGCGAGCCCAAGAACCAGAGCCACGTGAACGACCCGGCGCTGGCCGACATGATTCAGAACTCGGGCCGCACGCTCGACGAGAAGAAGCGCCGCCAGCAGATCTACGACATCCAGAAGTACATCGCCAAGCAGGTGTACTACGTCCGGATGCCTTCGGGCGTGTACATCGCGGCGCTCGACCCCAAGCTCGAGAACTTCGGGCCGAACCTCGGCTACGACTACGGCGGCCGGCTCATGGCCGCCTGGTGGAACAAGTAACCGACCGGCCGAGCAGGGGCCGGGCGCGCGCACGCGCCCGGCCCCGATCTCCGGCATGATTCGAAAGTACGCGCTCAAGCGTCTGCTGGTGGCGATCCCCTCTCTCCTCATCGCCACCGTCATCGTCTTCTCCCTCTCGCGCCTGATCCCCGGCGACGTCGTCGTTCTCATGATGGAGGAGAATCAGTACGCGCAGGACATCGAGGAGATGCGGGCAAAGCTCGGCCTCGATCGGCCGATCCACGTCCAGTACCTCGACTGGATGAGCCGCGCCGTCCGCGGCGACTTCGGCCGCTCGCTCTATACCGGCCGCCCCGTGCTCGCGGAGCTGCTCCGCCGACTGCCGGTGAGCCTGGAGCTCGGCGCGGTCGCGGTCGTGTTCGCCATCGTGGTCGGGGTGCCCATCGGCGTGGTCTCGGCGGTGCGGCAGGACACCGCGCGGGACTACGCCTCGCGCAGCGCCGCGATCCTCGGTCTGTCGATGCCCGGGTTCTGGCTTGGGACGCTGGTGGTCGTGCTCCCGGCCATCTATTTCGGCTGGAGCCCGTCGATCGAGTTTCGACGATTCGAGGACGACCCGTGGGGGCATATCGTGCAGTTCCTGATTCCCGGCTGCCTGCTCGGCATCGCCTCGGCGGCGTCCATCATGCGGCTGACCCGCACGCAGCTGCTGGAGGTCCTGCGGATGGACTACGTGCGGACGGCGTGGTCCAAGGGCCTCGTGGAGCGCCGCATCGTCCTGAAGCACTGTTTGAAGAACGCCCTCATTCCCGTGGTCACGGTGCTCGGGATCCAGGTCGCCCAGATTCTCAGCGGGACGGTGATCTTCGAGTCGATCTTCGGGCTCCCGGGCATGGGCCGATTCCTCTTCGATGCCATCAGCGAGCGCGACTACCCGATCATCCAGGGCATCAACCTCGTGGTCGTCACCACCGTCGTGGCCGTCAACCTGACCGTCGACATGGTGTACGCCTACCTCGACCCGCGGATCCGCTACTGATGGCCCACATCACCGAGTCGATGGAGAGGATGGCGCCCGGCCCCCTGGCCGCGGCGCCACCACGGCCGGGCGCAATGCGGCGGGCGCTCGCCGCCGCCTGGCAGTTCGCGCGCCGCAAGCCGCTCGGCGCACTGGGCGCGGTGATCATCGCCCTCCTCCTGCTCACGGCCGGCTTCGCGGACTGGATCGCGCCCTACAGCTACGACGAGCAGATCAGGGGCGCCCGGCTCCGCCCGCCCGGGCGCGACTTCCTCTTCGGCACTGACAACGTGAGTCGGGATATCTTCAGCCGAGTCGTGTACGGCGCCAGGGTGACGGTGACGGTCAGCTTCGTCACCGTGTTCCTGGCGAACCTCATGGCGGCGATCGTCGGCATCACGAGCGGGTACTTCCGGGGCCGGTACGACATCGTCGTCCAGCGCGTCGTGGACGCCTGGCAGTCCTTCCCGTTCCTGGTGATCATCCTCTCGCTGCTGGCCGTGCTGGGCCCGGGCATGGTCAACGTGATCGTGTCGCTCTCCGTCCTGGCGGCCGCCGCGGCGTCCCGGGTGATCCGGGGGGCGACGCTCGCGGTGGTGGAGAACCCCTACGTCGAGGCCGCCCGCGCCATCGGGTGCGGGCACGTCCGGATCATGGTGCGCCACGTGCTTCCCAACGTGACAGCCACCATCATCGTGCTGGCCACCATCGGTCTCGGCGGCATCATCCTGGCGGAATCCGCGCTGTCATTCCTCGGCTACGGCGTGCCGCCCCCGCACCCGTCGTGGGGCTCGATGCTCTCCGGGTCGGGCCGGACGTACATGTACCTCGCCCCCTGGATGGCCATCTGGCCCGGCGTCGCGATCTCACTCGTCGTCTTCGCGTTCAACATGCTCGGCGATGCCCTTCGCGACGTGCTCGATCCGCGGGTCCGGGGGACCGGGCGGCAGGGCCGTGACGCCTGACGGCGGAGTGGTCGGACGGGTCGGTCGATGGACGCTTGACGGCGGTGGCGGACGGCGGTACACCGGACCTACGGCGATGGAAGCGCTGCTTCTGTCGCCGTCGAGGGCAACTCCAGTCCAGGAGGTGTGGATGGAGAAGACGCCACCGGACTCGTCGGCTGCGCCCCACGAAGCCTGCTAGCGGCCTCGCGAGGCGCCCAGCTCACTGACATGGCCCCGGCGTGTGCCGGGGCGCGCGGCCAGAGCGCCGCGCACAACACCACAGGGGCTTGCCGCGGGCGGCGTCGTCCGCCCGCGGCCCCCACCATCCCGGTCGTTCAGTTCTGGCCCTCGAGCCTGACGCGCGCCAGCGCCGCCTGGAGCAGCCCCGAGTACCAGTCACGGGTCTCGATCACGAGCGCCACTGCCATCCCGCGCAGCACGGTGAACTGATGGACGACCGGCCCGGTGGGCGTGGGCGCTGAGGAGTCGGGCTCGGTCGACATGTCCGTGTCAGGCTGCAACGCGGGTGCCACGGGTCCGAGCGTGGTTTCGGCGCAGTTTCGACGGGACGCTCGCGTCCGCGGCGCAACTCGATGCAAGATGCTCGGAAGCGAATGATCCTGACCGTGTCAGGCGGCACGAACCGAGGCGCAGCGTGGACAGCGGCCGCGCTCGATCTCCAGGCGGTTCCGCAGCGGACCCTGGCACGACGTGCAGCGCGCCTCGCGGATCCTCTGGTGATGCGATCGGCAGGCTCCGGTGGACTCCTTCTCGGCGTGGCGGGTGCAGCCGTCCCAGACGCATTTTCCGAACGTCATGCAGGCTCCTTTCTTCGCGGGGTCGCGATTGCCGCGTGGGCGGCTGCAAGCCATGTGCCCGCGTGTCGGGATAAACGGGTCGCGACGTTGGCAATCGGGGTTCGTCGGGGCAGGGAACTCCATTGCCGTTATTTCCCGTGATGACGACCGACCTGTTCCTCGCCACCGGCGGGCTCGACGCCTCGATGCTGGCCCGCGTCGCTCCGCCGTCGTGCTGGCGCGGCGTCGACGGTGCGGGCGCCTGCCGCCGGGACGGCGCCGACACGCTGCTGGAGCTCGGGACGTGGACGCCCCGGCGGCCTGCCGCGCATCTGCTGCCCTCGCTCGCGCCGCTGGCGGCCGCGCCGGCGGCGTTCCGGTTCGAGCTCAGCGTCCGCGCCGCGGGCGAATGGTCGCCGTGGGCCGCGACGCTCACCGTCGGCGACGCAGAGCTCGCGCCGTTGCCGGCGGCGGCGGGACCGCTCACCGTCGACGTCGACGAGCTGCGCGCCTCGCCGCCCGCGGACGCGATACGGCTGCGCGTGCGATGCCGCGGCGCTCTGGCCACGCCCTGGCTCGCGGCGCTCTCGGCCGCGGGCGCCGGCGGCGTCGACTCCGAGGCGCCGGCGGAACCGCGCGTGCGGCTGCCGGTGCCCTCGCTGAGCCAGATGACGGAGGATCCGGCGATCGCGCTGCGCATCTGCTCGCCCACCAGCGTGGCGATGGTGCTCGGCTACTGGGGCCGGCCGACGCCTGCGGCCGCCGTGGCGGCGGACGTGTTCCACCGGGCCACGGACCGGTACGGCGTGTGGCCGGCCGCGATCCGCGCCGCCGCCGCGCGCGGGGTGGCCGGCTACCTCCTTCGCTTTCCCGACTGGTCGGCGGCCGCGTGGTGTCTGGCGCGCGGCATCCCGATCATCGCCTCGATCCGGTATGCCGCAGGGGAGCTGACCGGCGCGGCGGTGGAGGCGACGACCGGCCACCTCGTCGTCCTCACCGGGTACGAAAACGGGGTCGTGCTCGTCAACGACCCGGCCGCGCCGACGGGCGACACGGTGCCGCGGCGGTACCGGCGCGACGAGGTCACGCGCGCCTGGCTCGAGCGCGCCGGCGTCGGCTACGTCCTGTTCGATCCGGCGCGCGTGGAGGCGGCGACGCTGTCTACAGGTGCGTGAGGCGCTCCTGCGGCGGCGGCGACTCCCGGCGCAGCCGCCGCGCGAGCACGCTGGCGGCGATGTCCCGCCCGCCCAGACCGAACGCCAGCGCGAGGGCGAAGACGAGGCCTCCGAAGGTGATGCCGAAGGCGACCAGCACCATCTCCTTGCCGATGCCGAGCTGGGTCAGCGCGGTGGCGACGGCGAAGAGCAGCACGCCCCAGTGCGCGGCGCGCGCGAGCAGCCTCGCCTCGGGGACCCGGGCGTTGACGGCCGCGATGAGGATGCTCCGGCTCAGGAAGTTCGCGACGAGCCAGCCGACGACGATGATCAGGAGGGCGGCGAAGAAGTGCGGCAGGAAGGCGAACAGCAGCACGGTGGCGCTGGCGCCGCCGGCGGGCGTGATGGCATCGACGCCGGCGCTCGAGAAGACGAGGAACACCGCCCAGAACGCGATGAGGCCGAGCAGCTCCGACGGCGCGCGGAGCAGGCCCGAGCGCCGGAGCGACGGCCCGACCCCCCAGCGCTCCATGAGGCGGTCGACGCCGATGGCGTGCGCGCCGCGCGTGAGGATCGTTCGCACGAGCCAGCCGCACGCGAGGCCCAGGACGAGCAGGGTGAAGAGCGCGAGGAACCCGGGAAGAATCGCGGCCAGCCGTTCGCGGGTTTCGACCAGCGCGGACCACACGCCTTCGCTCCAGTCGTTGCGCATAGCGGGGTTCCTTTCTTGACCATACACCCGGTACAATGCGGCGCAATGCTGCCCCGGCCGCCGCTCCTGGCTTCGCTCCTGGCCGCCGGCGTGCTGGCCGGCTGCTCCCACAGCGAGACGCAGTGGATGAAGGTCAACCAGAGCTATACCACGGCCGAGTTCCAGCG